>NZ_JBFGYP010000101.1:0-11637 GCF_041587335.1 Halobacteriovorax sp. | reverse complement strand
CTAGGAAGACCAACAATATCTCCTGATAACTTAGCAGAGTTAACATTTTATGATCAATCCCCTATTAAGTTTGTCTTAAACTATTGGTCAAAGAAAAAAGGCGAAATTATAGAGGGTGATATAAATCAACTGGCAGAAAATATTGGTTTTGTGAAAAATCACCAAAGAAGCACTAGCGATAGGCCATCATTTGACAAAAAAGAATACAAATGTAGAACAGTTATTGATAAAAGAATCCGCTCCGGCAGCAGAAGAAGTAGACGTATTCAACGTAGAGTTTGTGCTGTAGGATACGATAGAAAAATCTACAACAGTACTGAAAGCTATAGAGATCAACGAAATGGATACATTCAATAAATTAGATATTATTAGAATAAGCACCTCCTCTTATCAAGGGGAGGATTTCGCAGACAAAGAAAAGAATGCACTAGAAACTCAATTCAAAATCCAATATAAGGCCAAGGCCGATAAGTCTATTGATCACATTCTTATAACTAATAGCAATACAGATACTTCAAAGCTCTCCGTATCAAACAAGACCAAATTAATCATCCACCCAAATTCTGGCTACGATAACTTCTCATTAGACTTCGTAAAAAATTGTCCTTGTCCTATAATAATAGGAAATGAGATTCGTATGAATGCAGTCGTAAACTATACGACGGCAGCACTTCTAGATTATTTAAATAAATTAACTCATCAACCAGCATGGGATAACTCTAGAATATGGAATAGGTCTCTTCTTGAAAGTAAAAATATACTTATTTTAGGAAATGGCCATATTGGATCGAAAGTTAAGAGTATAGTAGAATCCTTAGGCGGACTGCCTAAGATATATGATCCATTTAAGGGATACCAAGAATTAGACTTTGAAAATGTTGATGTTATTCTGCTTTGTGCGAGCCTAAACCCAACAAGCCACAAAATTATAAATGAGAAGGCCCTTAATAAAGTCTCAAAAGATTTACTCATTATTAACGGTGCACGTGGAAAGTTGATAGATCAAGATGCTCTAAAGAAATTTTTGAAAGCAAATAAAGAATCCTTTGCTTACTTAGATGTCTTTGAGAACGAGCCTTATGCTGAGAGTGATTTTAAAGATATCACAAATATGTGTCGTACTTCACATATTGCAGGAGTGCATAACCAATTGAATTCCAATATAATAAAATTTGAATGTAAAATAATAGAAAGCTTTCTTGAATCTAGAGATATTGAAGAGTTTAAATCTACCAATAGAGAATCTCTTCTACAAAATAGAATCAGTGATGGATATTTAATATAGGAAATGAATATGAGTAAAGACTTTTATAATTTAACAAAGAACCTACTTTGCGCTCCAGGAAATGGTGTGTTCACTGTGAATACGGCGAAAGAGAGAAAAGAAAAACTTCATAAGACACTCTATAAAACAACTGAGAATGTTGAATCATTATGGGAGAAGTCTATTGAAGAGAGCCTAAATAGCTCAAGTCCTATTTTATTAGGAGTTTGTAGTGATACTGGTGGAGGGATTCAAAGAGGTGCTAACTGGGGACCGTTGTTTCTAAGAAGTACATTATTAGAAGAACACCCAGAATTAACTTATGATGATATTGGAGATATAAGAGTCATACCTCACCTTCTTCATGATAAGTACTTAAATGATAAAACAATTGAGAGCTGTAGAAACGCACTCTATAACGATAAAAAAACAGACCTTCCTGTCAGTGCGCTAAGTTTAACAGAAGAGTTCTGTGATCAACTACATGAGTCTTATCCAAAGAAGAAACTCTTCTCTATTGGAGGAGACCACTCGGTCAGTTACCCACTTGTAAAGAGTTACTTAAAGGCCAAAAAGAAACAAGGAATAAAGGCAGCAATCATTCACTTTGATGCTCATACAGACCTTTTAGTCGAACGTCTTGGTATTGATATTTGTTTTGGAAGTTGGTGTACACATATCCTTCCTTTTCTCGACTCTCCAGAGTACTTAATTCAGCTTGGAATTAGATCGAGTGGAAAAGATAGATCTCATTGGGAGAACAGTTTTGGAGTTCAACAGTTTTGGGCACAAGAAATTAAAGAAAAAGGTGCCAACAATATTGTAAAAGGAATTTTAGAATACTTAAAAGCTGAAAAAATTGATGAGCTCTATGTGAGCTTTGATATTGATGCATTAGATGAAAAATATGCAAGTGCAACAGGAACACCAGAGCCAGGAGGAATGGACCCTGAACAAGCAATAACAATAATCAAAGCTCTTGCTGCAGAGTTCAAGATAACTGGGGCAGACATGGTAGAGATTGCTCCATTAGTTTGTGCTGATCATGTAACACAACCTGAACCACAAACGACCTTAACTGTTGGTGCAGCAATTTCTGCAACCTTGATAGAGGCACTTAATAGTGGCGATTCTTAACTTTCCTCCTATTCATCAAGCAGATGAGAACGGCCTTTTGGCCGTAGGTGGAGACTTAGATGTAAAATCACTATTAAAAGCTTATCAAAGTGGTATTTTTCCATGGCCAATCTCAGAGGACTTTCCTTTGGCATGGTTTGCACCAAACCCTAGAGGTGTTATTGACTTTGATGAATTTCACCTATCAAAAAGTTTTAAGAAATTTTTAAATAAGACTGAAATGACAGTCGAATTTAACCAAAATTTTGAAAATGTTATAATAAATTGCTCATTAGCATCTAGAAAAGATCAGGCAGGCACTTGGATAACTGATGAGATAATTGAAAGTTACATTAATCTTCATAAGGCCGGATACGCTTATAGCGCTGAGACCTATATCTTCAAAGATGGTATGAAAAGAATGGTAGGAGGGCTCTATGGAACTTGTATTAGTCAGTTCTTCTCTGGAGAATCCATGTACCATATTGAGGACAATGCCTCCAAGTTCGCTCTCTATAAATTAATAGAAAAACTTAAAACTATGGGAGTCAAGTGGCTAGATACACAAATGGTGACACCAGTAGTTCAAGCAATGGGTGGAAAGGAAATTGATAGATCAGTTTTTATGAAAAGACTTTCTAAGACAGATATAGATTCATTTTTAATACCTAGTATTTAATCCTAATCCCTTCTCATATACTTTATTCATAAATTCATCTGATACATTTAATAAAAAACAAACCTTCATTACTAAGTTCAAAAGACTCTGACGGAAAAATCCATTTTTATTAAATCTGATAGCAGAAGTCCTACTTACAAAAGGAATAATTTGAGCAGGACAGAGTTTATTCAACTTTTCACTAAGCGCAGTATCTTCAAAGATAAAGAGTTCAGGAACTACTGGACAGCCTGAAAGCAGAGACTTCTTAAAAAATATACAATGATCTAGATAGATTATTGAGCGAATCTTTCCCCTAACCTCATTTGAATACCAAGATGTGAACTTCAGTAGAGGGAGGTCTTCAATAAAGCGATGAGAGAATCCTCCCCACTTAATAGATTTATAATTTCGTTGTAAGTACTCTAGACCGGAAGGCTCTATTATACTCCGGGGATGGTGCAAGAGGATCAAGTCATTCTCTGCTTTATCTATTCCAACATTTAGTCTCTCTGCCCTAGAAGACTTCTCTGTTTGAATAAGTTTCACGGGGTATTTTTTTACTAAATCAATAGTTCCATCGGTACTACCACCATCGACAATAATAACTTCAATTCCAGAAAGGTCTGATAAATGATCTAAACTGTCTTTTAAAAGGTTTTGCCCAAGCTCATTGAATACTGAAAAAACAATGGATATTCTATGCTTGCTCATTTTTTTCAACAAGATCAATCTTCCATGAACTCTCTCCATGAGAAGCTAGTGATCGATAATCAGAGAGCTCAATGACCTGAGGGTCACACACTTCTTTACATAGGCCACAGAATATACACTTCTTCACATCAAGAATCATACTACTAAGCTTTTCTTTATCTATTTTGACGTCCAAACATGCAGTAGGACAAATAACCGCGCAATCATTACAGCCACTACAGCTACTAGGATCAATTAATTGGGGTAATCCTCGTTCTTTATCATTTTTGAGAATAGATCCCTTTCCCTTAATTAGAATACGAAGAGAAGTAAAACTATAGGCCCTAAGAGACTTAAGAATTGCTCTTGTTGTACTTATTGATTTATAAAGTTCACGTTCTAAGATCATCTATCTAACTCCCCTACAACTATATTCATAGAAGAAAGTGAGACCATACAATTGTCTAGCCTTGTTCCTGGTAGCATGCGAGAGAAGGCCTGAGCAGAGAAAAAAGAAGGCGCTTTAATCTTTACTCTGTAAGGTCTATTTGAGCCATCGGACTCTATATAGAAACCTAGTTCTCCATTCACCGCCTCGGACATAGAGTAAATACTAGATTTCTCAGGAGCAAAACGAAGTAGATTTAGATCTATTTCTGAATTCTCAACTTTAACTTTTCCAGAAGGAAGACTATCTAAAACCTGAGAGATAATCTCCAGTGATTGTCTCATTTCTTCGACACGCACTAAGAACCTATCGTAACTATCTCCATTAATACCAAGAGGAATTTCAAAATCTACATCTTTATAGAAATAATAAGGTGAAACTTTTCTAATATCATAATTAACACCACAAGACCTTAAGTTAGGTCCGGTAACTCCTAGGTCAATTGCTTCATAAGCGTTTAGTGGAGCTGTTTGCAATCTCTCTTTCCAAAAGTTTGCTCTGTTTAAATGAAAAGAAAGCTCATTACATAAAGTATTAATTTGTTTTAACTCGCTTAATGAGTCGTTTATCCACCCCACAGGTAATGTGAAGTTTAAACCACCAATAGTGCTAAGATGATTTCCTTTAGAGGAGCCATTTAAGGCATAGAATGTTTTTGCCACTTTATCGACGATACGTCTTGCAATTTGAACACCTTCAAATATACCTGTTGCTTTTATAGTCGAAGCAATACATTGGGCGTGATCAGAGACTCTTGCAAATTCGCAAATGACCATTCTTAAGGCCTTTGCTCTATCTGGTATATCAATCCCTGCTAAGGCCTCAACCGCCTTGCACCAACCAACAGAGTTTGCAGCGCTGGAGAAAAAATTTAACTTATCGGTCATCGTCGATATTTGCCCATAAAGCATTTGCTCACAACTCTTCTCTATACCGCGATGTAGATAACCCATCTCTAATTTTGAACGAAGAATATAATCTCCCTCAACTTCAAAATTCATTTTCATCGAGCCTTTAAACCCTGGGTGAATCGGACCAATAGAAACATTTTCTATTAGGTTTTCTTTATACTTAGGAAGTCCAAGGTTTCTTTGAAAACTATCTTTCTCAACAACCGTCTCATCACTAAGAGAGAGCTCAAAATCTTTTCTTAAAGGATGACCTATAAGGTTATTTGGAGTCAGTAATCTCTCTTCACTTTTTTCACCAAATGAAACACCAAACATCTCCCAGACTTCTCTCTCACACCAGTGAGCATTGGTCCAAAGGTCAGTTGAACTTGGAAGAACTTCATTATTATCAGTATTAAAGTTGATTTGAACTTTGAGCCTAAAATGCTCTTCCATATTCAAGAGAATATAGTTTAATTGAAATCTTTTATCTTTAGGTTCACTCTCTTTATTATTATTAGATTTATCAACAGCAATTATGTCTAATAACATAATGAAGCCATAATTATCTCTAAGGTTTTTAAGAGTGCTTTTTAAGTTTTTCGTATGATCAATAACAATAGTGTTTAATCCACTACAGATAATTAAATTGTCCATGAATGTTGAAGCTAACTGATTACGAATGCTCACAGGCCATCACTCCTCTACTCATTCTTTCTTTTAAAAGCTTCATTCCATTAGTAATTTCTTCAGGACCAGGAGGACATCCCGGAATAAAGATATCAACAGGAATATCCTTTGATATATCTGGAACTATATTAAATGATGAAAATGGACCACCACTCATAGGACAAGCTCCTATAACTACAACCCACTTCTCTTTTGGCATTTCTTGATAAATCTCTTTAAGAATAGGATACATTTTAAAGTTTATTGATCCACTAATAATCAGTAAATCACTATTTTGGGCCTCAAACTTCTCTGAAAAGAAGTTATCTTCTAGGTATTGATCATCAAAAATTGAATAATACTCACTAGAGCAACACGCTGTAGCAAAAGTAAATGGAACAGTAGAGTGCGTATTCACCCAATTATGAAACTTACTTAAAAATGAATCTGATCTAGTGGTCAAAGCAAGGTCCTCAATTCCACTGGAAGATTGAACCTTGTCAAACCTTAGCTTAGGCATTTTTGCCATGTAAGCTCCTTTATACAATGCTTAATTATATTAAGGAGATAACCAGCAAAAGTAAACTAGCCTATCTGACGATTAAGTCTTCAGCTGCAGTTTTAGAGTCCCCAAAGTCCACCCAATTAACATCCTGCGGAAAAATTGATAACTTCTGACGTCTGTCCTTATCACACACGTAACCATCACCTAGGTCTCTTACCCATGAGTAGATCTTTTGATGGCTTGCACCATTTCCATGATCGTACTCTATAAATCTAAAATGATCTTGAGATGAACTACTTAAACCTGCTTGTATATTGATACTCATATCAAAAGCGGTGTTAAGTTCTCTAGTTGTGCAATTTTTAATACTTTTCTTTAAGGAGTATAGTCTCTCACCAGAGTTAGTCACAGGATTCTTCACCCAAGCAGTTCTTGAGCAAGAGTACATATACCCTGCCTCTTCAGTATTGAAAAATGATGTTAAGTAGCTAAAGAACCACATCCTTTCCTTATTACTGTTAATACTTGTATCTCGAACAAACTGCTGACAGGTCTTATATCTATCTTTGTATTTTAAATAGAAGTGTTTAAAGAAGTATGCAAAGTCTTTTATTTCCATTTCTTTTTGCAGAACCGCATCAGATCTATCATCTAACCTTTCTGCACTTACAACATTTCCAGAGAATGTGTCAGTACTAACCTTGACCTTAGTGATATTTTTCTCAGGCATATCCTTACTTAGCTTGTTATGTACTTCGTAAGACCTTATTGCTTTAACAGTCTTCCATGTATAGTCATACAGGGCCTGACAGCTACTTCTAATTGTTTTCATTTCATCAAAGTTAAAGAGATGGCCTTTGCTTAGAGAAATCTTAAATGCTTCTTTTGGGCCTATATTTCCAACAATCCTGTAGCTAGGTCTAGGCTCATTCCCTGAAAGTTTTCTACCATTTGAGTTCTGTATGAAAGCTACGGACTCGTCCCAATCAACAACCTTCTTTAATTGATTAAGATTATTTATCTTTTTGAATTCAGGGTCTGTAGGGCTAACTCCAACGAGTAATATCCGAGACTGCCATTTATTATATCCCCTACACGGGTAAGAGTTGCAGTACTGCAGTAAGACTCCACCAACAATACGAACTCTTTGAGATCTAGTTGGAGCAATTTCAAACTTATGAAAGTATCTACTTTTACCAAAGACAATAATCTTTTGAGGGCTCCCTAGCTGATCTAGTAACCTAGGAATAATCCCCTCAGTATATGGAGGTCTATTAATTGTACCTGTATACTTCTTCCAAATATCTTCCTGTGAACAAAAATTATGTTTTCTATAAAGTCTTCCAGACCTCAAATCAATTTCGTACTTACTCTGAGCTCCGACAGGTGTCGTCATTACAAAGTTCATTGAGTTGTCGACCTTAGAAGAAAAAGGAACTAAGTCAAAGAATGGGTGAATCAGATATTCACCATAAAAGTTTCGATCATTGTAGAGTGCGTCTGTTGCCATCCACGAAGGTCTAGCAGAGACAGATTCAATCTTATGTGTTCTCTTTGCGCAACCTGCAAAGAGTAAAATTAGACATAGAATTAATGTCTTTTTCATTTAGAACATCCCTATTCATAATACTTTAAACTTAATTAATTTTAACACAGTGTTCTTAGCTTTCAAGCAATCTCATTTTTTTAAAATCTTTGGCTAGACATTTTGAAATACTCTGGTAAAGTTGTGCTTATAATTTCTGCCCTGGTGATGAAATCGGTAGACATACGGGATTTAAAATCCCGGGATCGCAAGATCGTGCCGGTTCAAGTCCGGCCCGGGGCACCATCTTTAAAAAAGCCACTTTTCGAAGTGGCTTTTTTTGTTTCTACCTTTAAAATTGTTAATTTATTTTCAAATAGAACTAAACTGGAAACTTCTTTTCAAGATACTCTATAATATCATTAGATTCATACATCCATTTATCTCCAATTCGTAAACAAGGAACTTTTGGACTTCCACCCTTAGATAGTAATTCTTCTTTAAGGTCTTTATCTTTATTTGCATTTTTTAATTCTATTGGAAGATTGAGTTTTCTCATCACTCTTCTAACCTTTATGCAAAATGGGCAAGCATCAAATTGATACAATGAGTAGTTCTCTAACTCTTTTTCTACTTCTTTTTGTAGACTCTCTTCTCTTTTCCCAAGAGACGGCCTTGTTAAAAAATTTATAAAGAGGAGAATATTTCCAACAATTAATCTTAATAGCTTCATAGGTATCCAATATTTAAAATTACGGGTTTAAGTTATAATCAATATCAATTATATTAGGAAGTATCTCAATAGATAAGTATTAAGCAACTTGTTTAGTCTTATTTAGATAATTATTTATGTAGAAGGTGATATCATCTTTTGCAAGCTCTGGAAGATCTACAAACATCAGTCCAATCCCCCTAGGTCTTGATTCTGATATATTTTTAACTTGAGCAACACATTGGAAAGGATTATCGAGAGCACCAGCAGAGAATAGAATCCTTCCCTTTTTATCTACTACAAGGTCAGAACTTAACTGATTTAATTCAATAAAAATTCCACCAAGACTAAGACTCGTGCAGTATCCTCTATGTTCTTCACCATTAATTTCAAATGTTACAAGTTCATAGAAAGGAACTCTCATAGAAGAGCGCTTAATGAAGTATCTGATATTCTCTCCGCTACCATGTGTAGATACAGGAACCGATAATTCAAATATTTCAGACTTAGGCTTATAGAACTCAGTTCCTTTTTTTACTTTTACATTTTTATCTAGCTCACCATTAATTTTCATCTTATAGATTTCTGTGAAATCATATGGTCCCGAAGGCTCTTGACCATCTTTTGATACCATCCATATACGATCATTACTAACTTCAAATGCATCACCAATCAGTCTGTTTAATTCCTCATCGTCACTACTATCTAAAATATCGTCTTGATCGTTAGTATCTTCTTGAACTTCTGTGTTTTTAAATTCATCAATCTTTAATAAGAGAGTTTTTTCTCTATCTTTAACGGCCTCTAACTCTTTAAGCTTTTCAGAATAGACATCGTTTGCGCCGTCAACTTTTTCTTTAAGAGACTCAATTATATCTTCACTTTGAGTCTTAAGCTTATTGAACTGATCATTACGATCTTTGAAGTCATCTTTTAATGATTTATATTTTTCTGAAAGCTCATTATAGGCCTTCTTATACTTAGTTGTTTTATCTTTTAATGAACTATATTTTGAAATCAATTTCTTATTATCAGATCTCAAATTCTCAACGAGATGATTAACCTTTGTATCTGACTCATAAAGTCCATCTCTCTCATCATACAATGAGTCTCTTTCAGAAGTGATCTTTGCTAACTCAGCTTGAATGCTTTCAACTTCATTTCTCGATTTATTAAGCTCTTCTTTTATATATTTAACAGAGACATTAGATTCTTTATCTTTTTGAGCGATGTTGTCTTTATTCTTTTTAACCTCTAGCAGATAATTCTTCTCTAGAGCTTTATATTTAGTAATTAGATTTAAATAATCTTCTTTTAAGCTCTTCTTATCTGTATCTTGCTCATTCTTTCTTACAGATAGCTCCAACTCAAGACCTTCAATCTTTTTTAATAAGTTTTTATTTGTTGTAAGTAGGTTTTTAAATTTATTTTCAAACTCTTCTCTTTCATAAGTAAGTGATTCTATTTTATGAATTTCATTAGTTTGATTTGTTTTTAACGAAGAGAGTTCACTTTCGTATTCATTTTTAATCTTATCAATCTTCTTATTATAAAATTCTTCAATGTCATTTAATTCATTCGTTAAAAGTGTAACCTTCTTTTCAAGTAAATCCTTCTCTCCCCCAATCGGCCCATGGAATAAGTACTCCATCGCTTTAGTAAGAAGCTCTTCACTATGACTTGTAACAGGTGTAGAGCGATCTTCTTTTTCAAGTAAAGATTTATATTGCTCGCTTTGGGCCCTCTCTAACTTAAGTGCATAAAGAAGAGATTTATTTCTTTCTGATAATTTAAAGTTAACTTTTTCAATGTATCGATATTGACCTAATTCAGATTCATACTCTGACCTCAGGTTATCCATATCTCGATTAGACTTTTGCTTATTCTCTTCAATAGTTTTTAAACAATCAATTTTCTCATTCTCTAATGATAATATATTGCTATTTACTTCAGCGTTTTCATTTTTTAAATTGTGGATTAACTCTTCAAACTCTAAATTAATAGACTTCAATCCAAGTAATTCATTTTCTTTTTCTAAAAGTCTACACTCAGCCTCTTCAAGCATCACTTCAAGAGTATCTTCTCTTGATTCATTGATGGTAGTAGAAAGAGAATGAGTATAATTAAGTAAGTACTCATAATCAGAGTCTATTTCGCTTGAGAACTCTCCACCCGGTAATTTATGAGGCGGAGTAAATGTAGGGCATTCTCTCGGAGAAGAATCTTTAAAATCATAACAAGTATCTTTTAAGACTCGAATATCTTTAACTAAACACCACTCTCTAACTCGCAAATCAAAAACATAACTCTGCCCATCAAGCTTTCCGCTATCGAGTAGAGATACAATTTCAAAAACATCCAAATGCTTAAGAACTTTTTCTGAATCTTGAATAAGATAATACTTAGTAATTTCTTCCTCCAAAATACTAATACCACTGACTTATCGGCATTTTTAGTGATAAACTCAACTATTAAAATGACAAATTGTATTGATGAATAGGATTTAACACACTGTTTTCACGTGTAATAATAATGGATATACAAAAAAAGATAAACTTATTCAAAGATCAACTCCTACTGGCTAGAGACCCGGCCCAATTCAATGAGATCTGTAGTAGTTTCTTTAACTACAACTACACCTCTGTCGAAGAAAAATTAACAAACTCATCAGCTGATCCACAGCTATATCTAAATGAACAATTAAGAGAAGAAGCTTTAAACACAAGCTGGTACGACTATTATCAACTTATAAAATATTCTAAGAATCAAGTTCTAGATGTTGGTTCTGGCTATTCTAAAGGTACACTACTAGCTCTAACACTTGGGTATAAGAACTTTTACTCTGTGGAGTTTGTACCAGAGAGAATTCAGTGGGCCAAAATTAAAGCTCAAGAGCTCGATTTAGATACTTCATTTTTTTTCAGTGGTGATGCTCTAAATATAGATTTTTCTAAATATGAAATATTTCTTGTATATCAACCTACAGGAAGATTTCTAACGCGTTTTCTTAACTCTCTAACTCAATTTGAGAATAAGGAGATATGGGCAATAGAATCTCATGGAGACTTAATTCATAGACTTGATCTCGATTCAAGACTTATCGATAAAAGTGCCCTTTTAGAATTAAGTGCAAAGAGGCACGATAATACAATTTACT
>NZ_JBFGYP010000100.1:0-11718 GCF_041587335.1 Halobacteriovorax sp. | reverse complement strand
TCTCTTCGGAATAAATTAAGCTGACCTAAAGAAAAGGACTAAGAAATCCTTGATAATAGGTAAGTTTATCCTCCATTATATATTGAACTGTTTTAACGAACGACAAGTTGCTTTAAGTTGCTGTTTTGTTGTTTGAATTAGTTTAAATGAGATAAATATTGTCAGATATTCGAGGCAGGTAAATAGTAGGTTGTTAAACTAAAAAGTTATATTTAGATAATTTCATTGATAGTAATGTCGGGAAGGTAAGGCCATTTGCCTATTACTTTTTGCACTTTAGCTTTATAAGAATATTCATTTACTATTATTATAGAACTCAAAAAATGTGATAACTATCTAAATATACTCATACTTAAAGGTGAAGTTAAATAATTATAATTTTTGCACTTAAGGTAATTTATTTATTAGGCGATAATATTATGAAGATTTTTTCATGATAGATAAATTATTTTTAAAGGATATTATGTTGAAAAAGCCTAGCTTATTCTTTTTACCTCTACTTCTTTTCCTATCTATAACTTCTTGTACTAATGAATTTGAAGTGAATCGAATTATTTCATCATCTGGAGGGAGTTCTGTAAAAAAAGTTGAGGTGGATGAAGATACTTCATCTACTATTTCTCTAGATTATTTAGGTTCTAGTGATGTCATCGCTACAAGTTGTAGTGTTTCTAATCTACAAGACATTACAGTATCAACGGCGTGCTCTTGTGATATTAGTGGCTCTTGTACAGTAGAAGTTATTGGCGATACTAATTTTTCAGGTGAAGCTGGTTTCTCTTATTCTATTTTTAATGGAAGTGAACTTGTGACTTCTTCAGTTGTAATTGTAAACATATTACAGGTTGATGATGCGCCAGTAACAAATAATATTTCTCCATCTTCATTCAGTGAAAATACTGAATCTATTATCACTCTTAATTATTCTGATATAGAAAGTGATGAAGCAACTTCATGTAGTGTAAGCTCATTGACTAATGTAGTGGAGAGTACGGCATGTAGTTGTACAAATGGCACTTGTTCTGTAGGTGTGACAGGGACTACAAATTATTTCGGCACTGCTAGTTTTGATTACAGTGTTACGGCAAACTCAGAAGTTTCTAATACATCAACAGCAACACTGTCGATTACAACTGAGGCCTTTGTATCTAAATGGGAAACAACATCTCCAAGTGAATCTATCACTTTACCTATTAAGGCAGGATATAGCTACAATGCGGTCATAGACTGGGGTGATAGTAGTGCTACTGAAACGCTTACAACTGACACTCCTCCTTCTCATACATATGCTTCAGCCGGCGAATATACAATAAGAATTACTGGCACAATGGAGGCATGGTCCTTTTCAAATAGTGGAGATAAAGACAAGATTATTGAAGTTAATAATTTTGGAAATTTAGGATGGAAAGATCTACGCTATGCCTTTTATGGTTGTTCAAATTTAGAATTATTTAATGGAGGAATAACTGATTCTGTAACTGATATGTATGGAATGTTTTACAATACTAATGGCCTGACTTCTATCGATGTTTCAAGTTTCGATACTTCCTCTGTTACTACTATGGCACGGATGTTTGCTGGGTTGACTAGTCTAAATTCTTTAGATTTATCAAATTTCAATACGACAAGTGTTGATAGTATGCAAGAAATGTTCAAGAATTCATCTGGGTTAACTGCTCTTGATCTATCTAGCTTTAATACCTCTAGCGTCGAGTCTATGAAAGAAATGTTTAAGAATGTTTCAAGTTTATCATCTTTAGATATATCTACTTTTAACACATCAATTGTAGAAAATATGTCCGAAATGTTTCGTGGGACAAACTTTACTGAACAACCTAACTGGTCGAATAATTTTACAACAGCGAGTGTTACAAATATGACTGGTATGTTTCAATCAGCTAAGGGGATGAGCTCCCTTGATCTTTCAAATTTTAATACTTCTAGTGTTATGTATATGACAGATATGTTTAGAGATGCCACTAATCTTACAAGTCTTAATTTAAGTTCCTTCAACACTTCAAGTGTGATTAGTATGTCTAATATGTTCTATGATGCTACAGGGCTTACTTCTATTACTTGGTCTAGTGGCACAAATGCCGAAAATGTATTATACATGAATGATATGTTCTACAATTGCTCAAGCTTAACAAGTTTAGATCTATCATCATTTAATACTTCAAAAGTTACAACTATGTCTGGAATGTTTAATAGAAACTATCTGTTAACTAGCTTAGATTTAACTAGTTTCAATACATCTGAAGTTACAGATATGTCCTCTATGTTCTTCAACTCTGAGTCATTGACATCGCTAGATCTCTCTCACTTTAACACTTCTAAAGTTTCGGATCTATCAACTATGTTTTATGGGACTGATGACTTGGTTAGTATAAATCTTCGCACGTGGGATATTACATCTGTATCAAACTCATTGAATATTTTTCAATTCTCAAATGCAGGGCTTACTCTAGCTTGCAATAATCAAGACGCTGTACAAGATGGAACTGGAGTGAATGCAACTGGAACATTCTTTGGCGAAAATTGTAATTAATTTTCTTGGGAAGATATAAAACGTTTGTGATTTATATCTATCTTACTTCTGTATCTTTCAATCTGTTTGTGAGGCACCTATAGTGAAGCTGTGGACTATTCTTTCGTCAAATATTCCTAGAGTAGAATATGGCATTAAAATTGCTAAATAATACCAATAGATATGTAATTATTTGATATTCAGTTGTCTAGGACTGTCAAATTTTAGACGTTGTTTATAACTTGATCAGGTGTAAAGAGATTTTATGAAGTTATTGTTGGTCATTTTTTTATTCTCATTTCAAACTATCGCGATAGAGGTATTTGATAGTAGTGGATTGTTATCTACTGAGTACAAAAAGACAGTCTTAACAGGTGAAACTTTTTTTCAATTAAGTGAGGACTTAGAAGTAAAGGTTAATCGATTTCTTGGAGCCGGTAATACTACTAATATCTATTCAGTTATTAACATTGAGAAAGGTATTGAATATGCTCTTAGGTTACCAAAGAATGATTTTCATTATATCTATTCTACAAATCAGCTTTATCCTATTCTTGAGCATTATAATGTAGCAATACCAAAAAGGTTTACACCTATAGATTCGAATTTTATTTTAACTGAAGTTATAGATATTTCTTTTGATATGACAACCTTCTTCGAGGATATTGTAGATGGAAGTGATAAAACAATAGCACTTGAAGCTAAAGAAGCTTTGTTCCAATTTGCTAAAAGTACCGCTATGTTTGAGTCTATTGGTGATTTTAACGGATCTCAACTTGTTTACTCAAAAGAAAAGAAAATGTGGATACTTTTAGACTGGATGAATTCTTATGAATTATTTAATCCTTTTAGAAGACAGTACCTATTTACTAAACAAAATATTACAAATTTAGATCATTCAAAATTATTATCTGAAAAAAGTTTAGCCCTTATTGATGAACTACAGTCTCTCATATTGCAGGAGCGCATAATTTTAGAAAATATAGATAAAAGCTTTTTCAAGATATTATCTTCTAACCCTATATCCTATTTTAGAGAGGGGATATCTTTTAAATGGAATACCTCTAAATTTAAAGATAAATTTAAAAATGAATTTCTAATAAAGAATATAGGTAAAATTGAAAATCTTGAATTGGCAGAGGAAGACTTTCAAGAGATAAAAAAGATGTTTAAATTCTACGATAGTGAGTCAGCACCCTTACTGATATTTCAGCTAAAAAATGCGAAAACAAAAAAAACTTACGTCAGAGCAATCTTGGAAGATAATTCTCTTTTTAGTTTTGCAAAAAGAGAGATTCTTGATCAAACGAAATCCCAATTTATCGAGCTTGGTGGTTCTAATGAAGAGTTAAATGAATTAATAAAACTACTCGATAAAGATATGAAAACTTGTAAGGAAAGAATGAAGTTATTCTTCTAATGGTCTCTTATCAATTCAAGTAATTTAAATAATCCACTTCTTGAGAAACGCTCTTTTAGTCCAAGACGATCACCTTTGTGGTAAAGTAGAGTTGATGAATTCTCTCTCTTTGTTGCCCAGCCAATACCGACTGTTCCAACTGGCTTTATAGGAGTTCCCCCGCCCGGTCCAGCAATTCCGGTATATGAAATAGCGATGTCGCACTCCAGAGCATTTCTTGCTCCAAGGGCCATCTCTTTAGCACTCTCTACACTTACTGCTCCGAAATTAACTAATGTAGATGTATTAACCTTCAATAGATTAGTCTTTACTGAATTAGCGTAACTTACAATAGATCCATGGAATATTTGTGAAGATCCAGGTATATCTGTAATTTTTGAAGAGGTGAGTCCTCCGGTGCAGGATTCTGCAAAACCAATGGTAAGGTTTTTTTCTAGTGCTTCTTTAACTATCAATTCTTCCAGTTCTAGATTGCCGTACTGCCAGACGTAATCTTTAAGTGGTGAAGACTCTATTATCGTCTTTGCCTTTGAAATTGTCGTATTCCTATCTTCTTGATTAAAATAGAGCACTATATCGATTCCTAACAGATTAGGAAGTGAGCTTACTTTTGCAATTTCCGACAAGTCTTCCCATAGAGTTGGGCAGAGCTCGCCGAATATAACTTCCTCTGGAACGCCTCTGGTTCTAATTGAAAAGAGGTCAGTCACCTGAAAGGAGTCATCACTGTAAATTTCCTTGAGTTTAGGAACAAATGTATTTTCTACCATAGATTTAAACTCTCTAGGAACGCCTGGTGCACTTAAGATTGTTTTTCCTTTTTTACTGTATAGAAGACCTGGCGCATACCCATTAAGATTGTCTAGTAATTCAAAATCCGTTGGATAATAGTGGTAAGCATTCTTACTTGGCATCCACTCTTTATTAAATTTAGCGTATAGATTTTTTATTAACTCAATTGATTTATCATCAAAGATCAGCTCTTTTTGAAAGTGTTCGGCTAAAGTATTCTTAGTAATATCGTCTTTAGTAGGCCCAAGACCACCGCTGGTGATGATAATATCTACTGTTTCATATAGTTCTACTATTGAGGCCTTAATTTCAGCTTCATTGTCGTTAATAATTTTTATTTGCTTTAACTTTAGCCCTACTGAAGGGAGATATTTGGAGAGCCAGTGACCATTTAGGTCTCTTGTTCTTCCTGCTAAAAGTTCATCGCCAATAATTAATAGAGCGCAGTTCATATAACTTCCTAAAAACGTTGATTTATACTATAAATTATACTCTCAACCCGACAGTAAGAAAAGTTAATGATAAGAGAAGATATGTCTAAAAGAATACAGTTTGTCCTCGATTTTGAAGAGGATGTAGAAAATTACCTAAATAAACGTCATCCAAAGATGGAGGACTATAGAATATTGTCTAAGGCCCTAGATGCTAGGGGATCTAATAGAGGGAAAAGACCCCGCTATAACTACAATGTTGAAATTATTCATCAAGGTGAGAAATTCTCAGGGAAAACTGAAGAATTTAAAGATCTTGGTGAATTTAGAAGTAAGCCTATTATTATAGGAGCTGGTCCTGGTGGACTATTTTGTGCTCTTCGACTTGCTGAGTATGGAATACCTTCGATTTTAATTGAGAGAGGGGAGCGTGCACATAAAAGGATGAAGCATATTGCTCGTTATTGGCGATATGGAGAGTTTAATACAGAGAATAATGTTTGCTACGGTGAGGGAGGAGCTGGATTATTTAGTGATGGAAAGTTAATCACTAGAGTTAAGTCCCCATATGTACAATATGTGATGAATAGACTTGTCGATTTTGGAGCGCCAGAGGAAACGGCATATGTTTCTAACCCTCATCTTGGCTCTAATAAAATAAGAATGTTAATTAATAAAATAAGTGACTCTCTTATAGAGTCTGGGTGCGAGATATACTATAACACAAGAGTTGATGAGCTTGTGTATGAAGGGGATAGTGTTACTGGCGTAAAGCTTAGTGATGGAAGAACTCTGCATTCTGATAAAGTTGTTCTTGCTACAGGTCACTCTGCAAAAGAGATGTATAAACATTTAGAAGATAACTCTGTGACTATGGCACCAAAAGATTTTTCTGTAGGAGTACGAATTGAACACCCTAGAGAGCTAATAGATAAAATTCAATACGGTGACTTTGCTGGTAGTTACCTTGGTGCAGCTAGATATAGACTTAGTTATGAGAATAAATCTACTCATAAAGGAACCTATAGTTTCTGTATGTGTCCAGGGGGGTATGTTCTTTCGTCCGGTACAGACTCTGACGGAATCGTTGTAAATGGAATGAGTAATTATGCTCGAAACTCAAGATGGTCAAATTCAGCACTCGTTGTTTCAGTTAAGGGAGGAGTCGACTTTAAAACAGATAAAGTTTTAAACGGATTAGACTTCCAGAGAAATATTGAGAAGAAAGCATTTGAAGTTTCAACTGAGTTGGCCTCTGGTAAAGAACTTCCTTCTCAAACTCTAAGGGATTTTCTCGACGGAAACATAGGAAAAACAGCACTACCAAAAACATCTACCCCATCTGGGATTGTGGAAGCTCAATTAAGTACAATTCTTCCTGAGTTTATAACTAACCACTTAAGAGATGCTCTTCTTCAATTTGATGAGAGAATGAGTGGATTTGTATCCAAAAATGCACTCTTACTTGCTCCTGAGACAAGAACATCTGCACCTGTGACAATATTGAGGGACAGAGAGACGTTAGAGTCTGTTTCGCATAAGGGACTTTTTCCTTGTGGAGAAGGAGCTGGGCACGCTGGAGGAATTACTTCTGCTGCTGTTGATGGTGTAAGAATCGCGATGAGTATGATTTTTACTGAGAAAGAATATATTCCAAAATAAAGTATGAAAAATCTTTCAGTTAGCTTGTCTTCCAATACTCTTAATTGATAGTTTATGGCTTTCAATTAGGGAGATCTTGTGAAGAGAATAGTTGCTTATTTTGTCGACAATAGCTTTGTTGTAAACACTCTTAGTCTGAGTATGATTGTTATTGGTTTGATTTCTTTCTTTTCAATGCAAAGAGATCTAATTCCACAATGGAAAGATAAGAGAATAAGTGTTTCAGCTTCACTTCCAGGGGCTACACCTTATCAAGTGGAACAATACCTTACAACCCCAATAGAAGATGCAATTAAATCTCTCTCTGGCGTCGATAAGTTAGTCTCAACTTCTTCTCCAAGCTCAATGAGCATTAGTCTAAGATTAAAAGACACAATTGAAGAAGATGAGATAGATGATCTTTATGAGAAAGTTGACTCAATAGTACTTAATCTTGAGAGAAATCTTCCTACAGAAACAGAGAACCTCACTGTTACTAATCATAAAATTTCTCGCTTTTGGTTCACTACGCTCTCTGTTTTAAACTTTAATGAAAATAGCCCGAAACACCAGAAGTGGTTAAGTGATACAGAAAAATCACTGACAAAGATTAATGGGGTAGTTGAGATATCTAATTGGACTTCTAGACCACAAATTTACATAAAATTTGATCAAGAAAAGCTTGCACGTTATCAAATAGAACTAAACGAGCTAACTAACAATATTGTAAAACGATTTGCTTTTTTGCCTTTGGGAACTATTACCAAAAATGGTACTGATGTTAGCGTTGAAATAGAGAATGATGTCGCCGGTGTAAAAGATATTGAAGAAACAATTATAAATGCAAATGCTAGTGGTAATATTTTAAGAGTTAAAGATATTGCTTCTGTTGAATACAAAATAGTAGAAAAAGAAACAGTAGGTTTTACTAATGGGAGCCCAGCAGCTGTTCTTGTCTTATTTAAAGATGTTGATTCTGATATTATCACTATGAAGGAAGACTTAGAGAAAGAGTTAATAAAGCTCAATGAAAATTCTCCTGAGGGGATAAGTATTATACTTACAGGTGATGGGCCATCGTTTATTCAAAAGCAGTTAAAGGTACTAAATTTAAATGGAGTCATGGGTGGGATACTTGTAATATTAATCTTATTTGTCTTTTTTGGTATTAAGAGTTCATTAATGACAAGTTTTGGTTTGCCGTTGTCTTATCTTGCGACATTCACAGTCCTTAAGTTATTAGGGATTAATATTGACCTAATTTCTGTTGTAGGGATGCTTTTAATTGTGGGAATTCTTGTTGATGATGCAATTATTGTATCTGAGCTTTATATGCAAAAGCTCGAAACCGGTAGTTCCCCAAGACAGGCGGCAATAGACTCATCTCTAGAAACTATGCTTCCAATCTTTGGTACTGTCATTACTACAGTAATAGCTTTTGCTCCAATCCTTTTTTCAAAATCAAGCTTGGCTGATATTCTATTAGCTATTCCATGGGTTGTTATTGCAGCACTCGCAATGAGTTTATTTGAGTGTTTCTTTATTTTACCAAATCACTTGGCTCATTTTGTAAAGAAGCCTATAAAGCATAAAAAATTCTCATTTTTCAACAAGCTAACACGACTTTATAGTTCTGCTCTTTCTTTCTCCTTAAAATGGAGATACTTAGTCCTTCTGTTTCTTGTAGGTTCACTTGTTGGAACATTTGTGTTAACTAAAGAAAAAGTTCCTTTTAAGTTTAATCTTAGAATTGGAAGTGAAAGAATAAAGATTGATGTTGTCCTTAAAGAGTCCTCATCTTTAAAGGATACACAAGAACAATTAAAGCCCCTTCATGATTTTTTAGGTACTATCGATAAAGCAAAGTATTCTTACATCACTTCTCAACTTGGACGTAACTGGTATAATGGGGTTGAGCAAGTTGGTTATAAATATGCTGGAATAAGTATTCGATTTTCTCAGGTAGACGATCTTGCAGTTGAACACAAAGAAGAGATAATGAAACTTGTTGAAGAGCAGATCTCTGCCCTCAAATCTTCAAATTTTGAAATCCTTAGTCTTAAGTCTGAAAAAGAAGGTTACGAAGATAAAAAAGAAAATACTTTTAAATTATCTAGCTTTGTTGAAGGAAATATTAGAGATGAAGAAGTCATCTCTAAAGTAAAGCTGATATTTTCTAAAATAGAAGGTATTAAAGACGTCTATATTGATCCTGATCTTATCGCTACTACTTGGATGTTTGAGCCTAATAAAGAGTCTCTCTACAGTTATGGGATGACTCCAATAGATCTAAGCTCAAAAGTTCAGGGATTCGTCAGAAAAAGGCACATAAAAGAATTTAGACATAACGGTGAAGTTATAAATATCTATGGTTATTTCGAGGACGGTAAGAAACTCTCTTTTGAACAACTCAACGATCTTTCTATTAACCTTGGAAATGGTCAAATCGTTAAGTTGGAAAAACTAGGAGAGTGGAAAACAGTAAAATCTCTTAAAAGTATCGAACATGTAAATGGTAAGAGAGCACTTAATTTTGATTTAACATATGATGAACAAATTCTAAAAAAAGAAAAGATTGAGGAACTAGTAAAAGATAAATTTCCAGAGATCAAAACATTAGTACCTGGCGTAAGTTTTGCTCTTGAAGACGCAGATCTTCAAGAATCGAAAAATTCTAAGGCAATGGGAACAATGATGATAACTTGTATCTTTCTCATTATCTTTGTTCTAGCTCTAATTTTGAAGTCTTTTGTTCAACCTATTATCATTGGTCTTGCAATACCATTTGGATTGATTGGAATTGTATGGGCCTTCTATTTTCATTCTCTTCCAATCGATGTCATGGGAATGGTTGGTGTAATGGGAATGGCCGGCGTTGTTGTTAACGATTCTCTTATTATGGTGACGACAATTAACGGTAAAAAGAAGAGAATATGGAATCTTACCAGAGAAGATATAAAAGATGGGGCTGTAAGTAGATTCAGAGCAATCATACTGACTTCTATAACTACTTTAGGTGGTGTATTTCCTATGGCCTATGGATTAGGTGGCGACAGTGGTTTTACTAGACCTCTAGCACTATCAATGGGGTGGGGTCTTCTTTTTGCAACAGGATTAACTCTTTTTGCTCTTCCATCTCTCTTAGAAATTCAAAGAGATTCATGGTCATTATTAAAGAGAATTAAATATTTTAAAGGTTATTTTACAGAAGAAGCATCGCTTGAATTCTCACAATCCCAAGTTAGTGATAATGTAGTAACTCCTAATTATGAAAAAATTGATACTCCTAGTGAGCATCAGATTCAATAGTTATCTCAATAAATGGATATAGAGGATTATCATGAAAATAAGTACGATAGAAGATGTTTTAGATGTCATTGATAATGGATCGAGCTTATTTATTCATGGAGCTGATGCTACACCAAAGCTTTTTGTAAAAAAGCTATTAGAGAGATGTATTGATGATAGATTGAGTGGTATTTCTTTATACCACCTTCATACTCACGGAATACTTGATGAAGAGATTCATAAACTTGATGGAAAGGTAAAGTTTAAGTGCTTCTTTGTAGGTGATAACCTAAGGAAACATTTTGATTTTGAGACAGTTGACTATATACCTTGTTTTCTTTCTGAAATTCCTATCTTATTTGCTAATGGAAATTGTCCTATAGATATTTGTATTATTCAAGTGTCACCTCCAGATAAACATGGATATGTTACTCTTGGAACATCTGTAGACGTTACAAAGTCTGCAGTTGATCATGCAAAAATTGTTATCGCACAAATCAATCCAAATATGCCTAGAGTTCACGGAGATGGATCTTTTCACCTTACAGAAATAGACTATTTTATAGAGAGTGACGAGATCTTATATTCTGATCGATGTGAATTGTTCACAGATGATGAGATGCGAATTGGTGAGCTAATTGCTTCTCTTGTCGAAGATAGGTCTACAATCCAATGTGGGATCGGAAATATTCCTAATGCTGTTCTTAAGTCCCTAACAGGCCATAAGGACTTAGGTCTTCATAGTGAGATGTGGACTAATGGTGCTATGGACTTGATAAAGAATGGTACTATTACTAATAAGTTTAAGCAGATAATTCCTGGTAAATCTGTTGCGTGTTTTTTAGTGGGTGATAAAGAGTTACATGAGTTTGTTGATGATAATGAAAATGTGCTTTTAAGAACATCGGATTATGTTAACAATCCTGCAAATGTTAAACTTAATGATAAGACATGTGCTATTAATAGTGCTGTTGAGATTGATTTAACAGGACAAATTTGTGCTGATTCAATTGGTAATAGAATTATTTCTGGTGTTGGTGGACAAATGGACTTTATGCGAGGAGCTTTTCTCTCTAAAAGTGGAAAAGCAATTATTGCAATTAATAGCCGTGCTCGAAAAGGTCAGTCTAAAATTGTGTCACGATTAAAGTATGGTTCAGGAGTAGTAACAACTAGGGCCCATGCTGATTATATAGTTACCGAGAATGGAATTGCAAACCTGCGAGGTCTCTCTTTAAATGAAAGGGCAAAGTCCCTTATCTCTATTTCTCATCCAGATGACAGGGAAAGGCTAGATAGAGAGTGGTTTGATATAAAACAACATCTTTGAATCTTAATAAAAAAGACCCAATTTAAATTGGGCCTTTTTTTGAGGTTAGGGGTGACTTCAAAATAAATTGAAGTTTTATAATTAGTTTGAATCATTATCCTGAGGAGCTCTTTCATCTTCCTTCGGTGCTTTAAACTTTGTTCCACCTTTTACTTGGAAAACATATTCAATCTCTTCAGGGTAGTAGATTTCACCATCTTTCATCTCGATAAAATCTTTCTTAATTACATCAGATGCATTTACAACTCTATTTCTAGAATCTCCAAGATTACCTGCTTTTAATATTTGC
>NZ_JBFGYP010000099.1:0-11720 GCF_041587335.1 Halobacteriovorax sp. | reverse complement strand
CTTCGGAGTATCTCTTCTTTTAGTCACGATCTTGAATAAAGGTGAAGAAGTACTTAGGTTTGATGAGCTTTCTTGATACGAAATATCATAAGTCTTTGAGTTCACATATTAATCATTTGTAGATTTAGAGTGTTTTACTTGCTGTGTTATTTCTTCTCGCAGTATAGGGAGTAAACAAGTTATTCTACTAGTCAGTTCTTCCATAAATAGTTAGAGTATTTAGACGTAAAATCTAGAGGTAATTATGAAAAAAATATATATGCTTGGCTGTTTAGCTACTTTGGTTTCTTGTTCTGCATTTAAAATGTCGGTTCCTTATGAGAAGGAGATTCATTATGTGAAACTGGCCGAAGGTCAAAAGAAAGAAGATCACGAGAAAGTTACAAAGAAAATTAATATAGTAACTCAAGGCTCCTTTGCCACAAAAGCGGCCTATAAAGTATTTAAGAAGGGTGGAAATATAATTGATGCTGCGACTACGGCCTCATTTGTATTGGCCGTCGAAAGACCTCAGTCTACTGGTCTTGGTGGTGGAGGATTTGCTCTTTTTCATGATGTTAAAAGAAATAAAGACTTTCCACTGACTGTGGACTTTAGAGAGAAGGCACCTCTTAACGCCCACGAGAAAATGTTCTTAGATGAGAAGGGGGAAGTTATCTCTAGGATGTCTATTGATGGCATATTCTCTGCGGGAGTTCCTGGAATGGTTGCAGGAATGATTGAACTTCATCAGAAGCACGGAAAGCTTCCACTAAGTGTTGTTTTAGAAGATGCAATCTCTCTAGCAAGAAATGGTTTTAAGATTTATCCAGAACTTGCTTATGCAATTTCAAGAAGAGAAAATATTATCAAGAGATACAAGGCAACGTGTGAAATCTTTTGTGACAAAAAAGGAGAAGTTCTAAAAGAAGGTGACCTTTTAGTTCAAAAAGACTTATCTAAGACTTTGGAGATTATATCTAAGAAGGGAAGGGATGGTTTTTATAAAGGAAAAATAGCTAAGTCTTTAGTTAAAGAGCATAGAAGGCTAAATGGTCTTATGACTCAAAAAGACCTTGATAAGTATAATGTAAAATATAGAAGCCCAATTAGAGGTGACTACAATGGATATGAAGTTTTCTCTATGAGTCCTCCAAGTTCTGGTGGGGTTCATATTATTCAAATTTTAAATATTCTTAGAAATGACAAGCTAAGCACTTATGGAGTTCAACATTCTAAAACGGTACATCTAAGGGCCTCTGCAATGCAGGCGGCATTCTCAGATAGAGCAAAATATCTTGGAGATACAGACTTTATAGATGTTCCAGTTATGGGGTTAACATCTAAGCAGTACGCAGATGATATACGTTTCTCTATACCGGAAAATAAAGCTCTAAATTCACTTTGGTCAAATATGAATGACCCTTTTAAGTTTGATGCAAAAAACGATAGTGAACTTGTTCATAAGTACGAGTCTCCTGAAACAACTCACTTTACAATCGCTGATGGTGAAGGAAATGTTTTTGTTTCTACTCAAACTCTAAACGGATACCTAGGATCTGGAGTCGTTGTTCCTGGAACAGGAATTCTTCTCAATAATGAAATGGATGACTTCGCAACTAAGCCTGGAGCAAAAAACTTATTTGGAGCCGTAGGTGGTGAAAAGAATTTAGTCCAACCAGAAAAAAGACCTCTAAGCTCAATGTCTCCTACAATTGTTACAAAAGATGGTAAGGCCGTTTTAGGTCTTGGTTCTCCTTCTGGAACTAGAATTCTAACTTGTGTCGTACAGACGGTTATGAATTACCTAGACCATAAGATGCCACTATACGAGTCTATAGCTGCTACTAGAGTTCATCATCAATGGAAACCTAATGTTCTCTATGTAGAAGAGAGTGGGCTTCCTGCTAGGACTATTAAAGAGCTTAAAAGAATGGAACACGAAATTGAATTTAAAAAGCTTGGTTGTAGAGTTCAGGCAATTTCAATGGAAGATGGAAAACTTCATGGAGTTTCAGACCCAAGAGGGAGAGGCCTAGTCTTAGGCGAGTAAGATTACTAAATTGACCCTTAAGAAAAGGGTCAATTTAATTATATATTTAAATTTATTATTGAAGTGTAGAAGCGACGTATAGTCTAAAGCACTTATCCTTAGATCTTCGTATCATGCAAGATCCTTTTTCACGGCTCTCGATAAGAAAATCATAGAAGTCAGGAATATCATCAGCTACTTCTAGTACTGACTTTCCTTCATGCTCTCCAAAGTCAATTACGACTTGGCACTCGTCAATGATTCCTGTCACAGGACTAATTTCTTGTTGATTCGACGCCATGTTCCCTCCTTAGAACGAAAACGAAAATTTCAATTGAGCAGTGAGGAAAATTTGCGGTCCGTGCAATATTTTCCCTCTTCTCAATGATGGAATACTCAAATCGAATTGTAAAAGAAAAAAGTAAATAATTTCATAGAGTTAGATTAAAATAGTCGGATACTTTAGTTGTTTTTGAAGAAGACACTTTTAAAGTAAGTCACTATTAAACGAAACTCTGTAGGGTAGTCTTCGCTTATCAGTGCTTTCACTAAATCTAGTGAATCAAATAGGGATGTGGCACTCCTATAGGGCCTTGGAGTGATCATAGCAGCAATTACATCCGTAATAGAGACAATCATTGTTTCAAAGCCACTAATCATTTTAACACTTCTATCATCTAGTTTTGTTGTGTCTGGTATATGTAAGTCATTTGCTAGTAGAGAGAAAAGGTGATGGTTCTCTATCACTGCAAGATGAGCAGGGGAAAGCTTTATTCTTCCCTGAAGGATTTGAATACTTGTCGTTGGGTGAGAACTTAAAAGCTCAGAGTCATCATCAGATAGAGATGTTTGATCATACTTCTCTACAGGAATAACACTCATTCCAATATCTTTGAAATAACTTGTTATAAAGAGAGATTCTACTTCTTTAAAGCTATAGACATGACTCTGCTTTAGTATGCCTATAAGAAATAATGAGGCGAGTAGAGGTTGTGCAAAAATAAAGTGATGTTTTTGCTTAATAAACTCTTTATAAAGCCTTTCATGAATCTCTGGCCTATCGTATAAGAAAGCGCAAAGGTTTTTCACAGATTGATACTGAAGGTTTAAAGTGTCATCGTTAGTAGGGTCAGAGTACAGATAACTCATATTCAGCGTTAGTAAACTGATCTGCTTTCTACCTTTATCAATTGGGTCTCCAATAGATAAAGATCTTGTGACAGTTCTTAGATTATTTTGCTGAAGCTCTATCAAGCTCTTTCTGAATTCTTGATGTACAAATATAGTAGAGTGATTCTTTGCAATAAGGTCTTTTAAAACTTGTCCATTAATAAAGGAATGCTTTCTTAGTATTAACTTAAAAAGTCCATCAGACATTCCAAAAATATCGCACGGAGTTTCCCCCAAGTAGAATAATTCTCTTATGGACACAGGGAGAAGTTTAAAGCTTAGTGAATTTTGTTTTAAAGCATCGAAAGCAGTCATATATCAATGATATCGTTAATTTAAATTACTGTCGATTTGAGTTCTGAGGGGAATAATTTGTCTTAAAATCAGGCGATATGTCTTAATAATTTATTGATTTGCTTATATTGTTGGCACTTTTAAGTAAATTAGGAATACCGAATATACTCTAATAAACTCTTAAGTGTTTAAAAATAAAGATGACTCTCAAGTTAACTTAATTTAACTATGATCTGTGCCTGCGATCCTTATAGTATAACTAATCGAATCTCTTGGATCATAAAACAAAGTGGGACATATGAATTTTGTTGATTATATTCAATCTAGCTCTTTTAAAGAGAATTATAAAATTAGCGCTAATGGTGAGTTATTTTTTCATTGGGCAAATTGGAGAGAGACTTGTCAGTTACAAAAGAAATCTCATGGAGATGGAACTCACCAAGTTGAATATATAGACAATGCTCTAGAGTTTTTAAAAGCTAAGCCTATTTGGTATCAAAGAAACTTTAAAACTGTAAAATCAAATCTCTTTGAATTATATGAGGCCTATTTGGATCCAAGACTAAAGGCCACGTGGCATGATTTTCAAAAGAGCACTTTAGTATCTCTTCATCATGAGGCCGGACCATTTATATCTCTTACTTCTATGAGGTGGATGGATAAGTCTGTATACAGCCTCTTTGTCTATAGAAAGCTATTAACTGGTTACTTACCTTTAAGAGACTTTAGATTATCTGCGGATATTAACCTTGTCGCTGAGATTAATGAGTCTCCACTAAATACCATTCATGTAAGGCTAACTCAGTTATCTGAAAAAGGATTGATTCTATCAATTGATGGACATGACTATAATAAAATACTTAAATGTGAAAACATTGCAATGAAGATAAATATCAATTCTTTTAAAAACACAGACTCTTTTAAGTCTGTACAAAAATTTAAATCTAATACTGAAAAAGCAAATGATACTCTAATTATAAATGGGAGTAGTCTTGCAAATATGAGCAATAGAAATAATGCAAACTATAGTAGTGGAGACGAGTACTTCTTCTACGTTCCATATTCAGAAGTAAACTTATTAAAATCTGATGAGGACTTAGGTAAGGTCTTTGGTGACGTTGTTGCTATTGTTGAGAAAGAGTTTAAAAAGGAATTAATGAAAGTTTCTCTTAAAGATGAACTCGAGTTAGTGGCCGCTTAATTTACTTAAAAATTGGAAGTAAGCAATAAGAGGCCATTAATGATGGTACTTCTTTGGGATTCATCTTTTGACTTCAATGTCTTTTATACCAACAACCCCAAGAAGAAATACTTTATTGGACTTTAAGTGGAGAACTTGAACTCTCTCTCCATCCTTTTGAACTTCCCATTGATCTCCAATTCTATCTATTTTTAAGTCATAACTCTTTCTTGTGCCTTTGGCCCCATTATATAGAGTGTCTAGCTCTAAGTTCCCACCATTATGTGAAGCAAAGTTATCGCTCTTTAGATTAACGACTTCATACTTATCTCTTTTTTCAAGATTTACACCTTCTAGTATTTTATTAAGAGGAATTAAATCTCTAGATACTTTTGTCTTAGAGTCATAGGTATCTTTATAGAATTTTAATATGTCTGAGTTTTTATCAACATCAATCACCATCTTAAAGACTGTAGGAGTGTCGTCGTTAGTGATAGTCACGAGCTCTTTTTCAGATGCTAATGCACTGACTGATGTTAAAGATAGAAGTAAGAGAACTGTAAAAAGTGTTTCTTTCTTAATTAATGAATTAATTACAAGTGAATTACTCTTCATTTCTTTTTCCTTTTTTAAAGCTATGTGTTGCGTACGATTATGCGATAAGTGTGCCAAAAATTAGCAAGTGAATACATTAGCTTAGAGGTTAGGAAATTGACCCCATGGGTGACTGGGGTCGAAAAGGCATTCTTATTTAGTGTCAGCAAGCACCTCTCTGTAAGAATTACAGAGAGAGTGTACTTTTTATACCTCGAAACAAGCTACGCTTCGTCCGTCTTTAATTTCTAAAGCTGGAGTATCTACAGCGCAGCGATCTGTAGCAATAGGGCAACGCTTATGAAAAGCACAGCCTGTCGGTGGATTAAGAGGGGAAGGGAGTTCGCCTGAGATAGGCTCATGCTCATCCTTATCTTGAGAAATAGAAGGTGAACTTGCAATAAGAGCTTTTGTGTAAGGGTGGAGAGGACTATCAAAGACTTTCTCTCTAGGCCCATACTCAACAATCTTACCTAAGTACATTACAAGAATATCGTCACTTATATGTTTAACGACATGAAGATCATGAGAAATAAAAAGGTAAGTTAAACCCATTTCATCTTGAAGCTCCATTAGAAGGTTTAAGACTTGTGCTTGGATAGAAACATCTAGTGCTGAAACTGGTTCATCACAAATAAGTATCTTTGGGTGTAGAGCAAGAGCTCTGGCTATTCCAAGTCTTTGTCTTTGACCACCTGAAAACATATGTGGATATCTCTGTGCCATCTCTGGACGAAGACCTACTTTTTCCATCAGCTCACAAGCTTTATCAAAACATACTTTCTTTGAAAGTTTAGAGTTAATTAATAGTGGTTCACTAATTAATTGCCATGCTTTCTTTCTAGGATTTAATGATGAGTAGGGATCCTGAAAAATCATTTGTATTGCACTCTTAAAGTCTGACTTACTAAGTGAGGTAACTTCTTTATTTTCAATTTTTATAGACCCATCAGTTCTCTCTTCAAGGGCCATTAATGCTTTTGCTAAAGTCGACTTACCACATCCAGATTCTCCTACGATTCCAAGAGTCTTCTGCTTTGTCACTTTAAAACTAACACCATCAAGTGCCTTAACTAGGGCACTTTCTTTGAATGATTTTGTAATAGGGTAGTGTTTCTTTAAATTTTCAACTTCTAAAATCATTTTAACCTTCACTCATTGGAAAGAAGCAACTCACTTGATGGTCTTCTTGATTTAACATAGGTCTTGAGCTGGTACACTCTTCCTTAGACTTAAAGCATCTTGGGTTAAACTGACAACCACTTGGTCTAAATCTTAGGTCTGGAACCATTCCTGAAATTGACGAGAGATGCGCTCTAAAGCTTGTATCGCCACTTCCTGGTAGAGAGTCAAGTAGACCTCGAGTATATGGATGCTTAGGAGCGTGAATAACTTCCTTAGAGGTTCCTGATTCTATAACTTCACCAGCGTACATGACTTGAATTCTGTCAGCATTTTCAGCTACAACTCCCAAGTCGTGTGTTACGAGAATCATGGCCATATTATTTTTGGCCTGAATGTCTTTAAGTAACTTTAATATTTGATCTTGAATCGTTACATCGAGTGCCGTTGTAGGCTCATCTGCAATCAATAATTTAGGATTACATGCAATGGCCTGAGCAATCATTACTCTTTGGCTCATCCCACCAGAAAGTTCGTGGGCATAAGACTTTGCTCTCTCTCTAGGAGCTGGAATACCAACCTGATCTAGAAGTTCAAATACAAATTCTTTTCTCTCTTCTTTAGAAAGGTCTTTTCTATGAAGCTCAAGCGTTTCTTCTATTTGGTAGCCAACAGTAAAACAAGGGTTAAGTGCAGTCATTGGATCTTGAAAGATCATTGCAATGTCTGCCCCTCTGATTTTCTGCCATTGTTTTTCTTTTAGCTTTAATAGCTGCTTACCTTCAAACTCTAATTTCTCAGCGCTTAAATCTGCTGTATCTGGCAATAGACCCATGAGTGCTAAGTTTGTAATGGACTTACCACAGCCTGACTCACCAACAATTCCAAGAGTCTCACCTTGCTTAATACTAAAACTAAGATCTCGAATGGCGTGAATAACACCTTTAGAGGTTTGAAATTTTAAATTTAAGTTTTTTACATCTAATAACATAACTACCTCTTAAGCCTAGGATCTAGAGCATCTCTAAGCCCATCACCAAGAAGGTTAAAACCTAGAACAGCTAGTAAGATACATATTCCTGGTAGTGTTACCATCCATGGAGAGCTCTCTATAAAAGGTCTAGCATCAGCAAGCATTATTCCCCACTCAGGAGTCGGCGCCTGAGCTCCTAGTCCTAGAAAGCCAAGTGCTGCGGCATTTAAGATTCCATCACTAAAGCCAAGGGATGCTTGAACTATAAGTGGCGCCATACAGTTAGGAAGTATCTCAAAGAACATAATTCTAAGTGAGCTTGCACCAAAAGTTTTTGAGGCCATTACATATTGTTTTTTCTTTTCTGCTAAAACAGAAGCACGCACAATTCTAGTAAAGCCTGGTATCGCTACTATTGCCACAGCAATAATTGCATTTGAAATACCTGGGCCCATCACTGAAACAACCACAATCGCAAGTAAGATCGAAGGGAAGGCCATGAGAATATCAATCATTCTCATAATAACTCTATCAACCCAACCGCCGTAGTAGCCTGAGAATAAACCTAGAATAGTTCCTATCCCACATGAGATGATGACAACAAAGAAACCAATTAACATGGAAATCTGTGCACCATAAATAAGTCTACTAAGTAAATCTCTTCCAACGTCATCAGTTCCAAATATATATTTGAATGACCCACCTTCTGAAAATGAAGGAGGTATTCTCAAATACTCAGGGTCAATACTTGTTGGCCCATAAGGAGAGAGTAGTGGAGCGAGTAGGGCAATTAGCGTAAAGAGAACAATGATAATAAGACCAAAAATGGCCCCTTTGTTCTTTGAGAATTGTTGCCAAAACTCTACTAGTGGGTGATCTATTTTTTCTTCTATATTGTTTTCCATTTAACCTATCTCATTTTTGGATTAACAATGGCGTAGATAAAATCTACCATTAAGTTAATCAGAACAATCATCGTTGCAATGAAGAGCACTCCACCTTGAATGACTGGATAATCTCTTGCATTGATACTTGCCACTAACCACTTTCCAATACCTGGCCAAGAGAAAATTGTCTCAGTTAGTATTGCTCCAGTAATGATTGATCCAAATATTAGACCTATTACTGTAACAATTGGAATAAGTGCATTTCTTAGGGCATGAACTCCAATAATCTTTCTTATTGGTAGCCCTTTAGCTTTTGCAGTTCTGATGTAATCTTCACCAAGAACCTCAAGCATACTAGATCTTGTCATTCTTGCCATAACTGCTAGAGGGATAGTTCCCATTGCTATGGCCGGCAGAATAAGATGTGAGAGAGTTGAAAGAAACGGTCCAATCCCTTCACTTGCTAAGTTTCTTGGAAGTAGGGTATCGATTAACATAAACCCTGTGACAACTTCTACATCATACATAATTGAAATTCGCCCAGATACAGGAGTGATTCCAAGTTGAACGGAGAAGAAGAGAATTAGTATAAGTCCCCACCAAAATATTGGCATTGAGTAACCTACTAATGAACCCCCCATTAAGAAATAGTCATAGAAAGAGTTTCTCTTTATCGCTGCCAAGATTCCAAAGGGTATTCCTACTATTGCAGCAAAAGCAATGGCACAAAGCCCAAGCTCAAGTGTTGCTGGAAATCTAGCAAAGAACTCACTTGTTACAGATCTCTTAGAAACAATACTTGTTCCTAAGTCACCATTAAATGCTTTAGATAAAAATGAGACGTACTGCTCATGCATCGGTAAGTCTAAACCTAGTGCCTTTTGCATTTTTGCATAGACAATAGGGTCAGCACCACGCTCTCCAAGCATTAGCATTACAGGGTCACCAGGGACTAAGCGAATAAGAATGAAGGAGAGAATAGAAATCCCTACTAAAGTAGGGATTAAGTCTAATAACTTTTTAAGAATGAATTTTAGCATTATTTTAGTTCCACAGTTCTAAAGATATCTCCACCTAGTGGATCAATCTTATATCCTTTTACTTTATTGCTCATAGCTCTAAAGATAATAGAGTGTGCAATTGGAACCCATGGAGCTTGCTCTTTAAAGATAGCTTGGGCCTTCTCATAAAGAGATGTTCTCTCTTTTAAATCAGTAACTCTCTTGGCCTTTACTACTAATGATTCGAAGTCTTTGTTACACCATCTTGCGTAGTTTGAACCAGCTTCAACTGCTGAACAACCAAGTAGAGTGTAAAGGAAGTTATCTGGATCTCCATTATCACCAGTCCAACCAAGTTGAACCATTGCATGCTCCCCAGCAGATGACTTCTTTAAGTAAGTAGGCCACTCGTAAGATACTAGCTTAACTTTAATTCCAATCTTTGCTAGATCTGCTTGCATCATTTCACCCATCTTCTTTCCATTTGGATTATAAGGACGAGTTACAGGTAGAGTCCAAATTTCTGTCTCAAAACCGTTTGGGTATCCAGCTTCACTTAGAAGCTTCTTAGCTTTTTCAATATTGTAGTCATAATCAACAACTGAATCGTTGTAAGACCAGATTGTTGGAGGAAGTGGGTTCTTCGCTACTTTAGCGTGTGATAAGTAAATAGCATCAATGTAAGCAGACTTGTTTAGTGCATGGTTTACTGCCTGTCTTACTTTTAAATTACCAAATGGCTTCTTTAAAACATTCATTGCAAGGTAACCAACATTAAGTCCTGGGCCTTGAAGTAATGTAACTTCTTTATTCTCTTTCATTGAATCTAAATCCGCTGGAGATGGCTCAATGATTAAGTGACACTCACCAGTTTTTAGCTTTTGGTATCTAACAGAAGCATCTGGAGTAATAGCAAATGCTAATCTGTCTACTTTCGCTTTCTCTGCAAAGAAGTCTTTGAATGCTTCAAACTTGATAATGTTATCTTTTTGATATGATTTGAAAACAAATGGTCCTGTTCCAACTGGAATATTATCAATATCGCCAAGCTTGTTCTCTTTGATTAGCTTGTCTGCATACTCTTTTGAAAGAACACTCATAAAGCTCATGGCCATATTTGCTAAGAATGGAGCCTCTGGCTTATTAAGAATAATCTTTATTGAATGCTCGTTTACTTTAACGATATCCTTAATAAGATTACCCATGTCCATTCCGTTAAAGTACTCATAAGTACCACCACTTACTTTGTGGAAAGGATTAGACTCAACTCTCATTCTATTAAAAGAGAATAGTACATCATCAGCGTTAAAATCACGCGTAGGTGTAAAGTACTTAGTTGTATGAAATTTAACCCCTTTTCTAAGGTTAAAAGTATATTCAAGCTTATCTTCTGAGATATCCCAGCTCTCTGCTAGTGCAGGAACAATTTTTGTTGATCCATGCTCAAACTCTACTAATCTATTGTAAATAGTGTGGGCCGAGGCATTATTAGAAGTACCGTCTGTTGTGATTTGAGGATTGAATGCGGTAGGGCTGCCTTCTGAACAGTAAACAAATGTCTTCTTGCTTGGGCCTTCTTTTACGCAAGATGTGAATAGTGCGCAAAGGGCCATAATTGTTGCCAATTTTTTCATGGAAAGATACTCCTCTCGATTGTATGTGTAAGGAGAAATACTACCTACAAATGGGGAGTGTTGACAAATGAATCTGTGAAAACTTATAGATGCAAAGAGTCTATAGTAATTATATTTTTTCTAAAAATCCTCAATAACTTCAACTAGACCAGGCTGATCTATAAATGGATTTGAGTTACCTTGTATATTTAGTATTTCACTATTTCTATCGATTTCATTTTGGTCGACTGGGTCATCGTTATGCCACTTTCTAAGCCACTTCTCTTCAGCCGGTGAGATCTCTTCTCCATAACGAACTGCAAAGTAGAACATTGCTCTTGCTACTTCGCCACGGTGCTCAACTGGTGGCTCAAAACATGTCCCTAGTCTTGGAGCATTTCCAAGGCTAGACATATTATTTGTCCACTGAGTCTTACTTACTTCGCAAAATGGATAGCTTGATCTTATAGAGTTAACTTCTGAGTTTGCAGGAAAGATGTGGTGCAGGTCACTAACGGCCGGCTTTTTTCCAGCGCCCTTACTTTTAGGCCAGGTATGCTCTGCATTCATAACTCTATGGTTAGGAATTGATCTAGTCTTTATACACTCTTCAGAATAGACAGAACAAACCTTACCACTGTGGTTGTCGATTCTACCAAACATCTTAACTCTTGCTTCTCTGTAATTTAGGCTACGTCTTTGTCTGATTATTGAACTTAGAACATTCTTTGCACTTTGATCACAAGAACCTATTAACTTCTTGTATTTAGACTTAATTTCTTTTGATCTCGTTAAGCTCTTCCAAGCTGAATCACAACTCTCTGTTCTTGCAAAAGCAGAGGTACTAGTAAGGAGGGTAAAAAGACATAAAGTAG
>NZ_JBFGYP010000098.1:0-11728 GCF_041587335.1 Halobacteriovorax sp. | reverse complement strand
TTTATTTCTAAAAACAAAACATTCATCGTACCCAAGGCCTGTAGTGAGCCCACCAGCTTTTTCTATAAAGTAATATAGACTTGCATCTTTTTGATAGAGAATTTTCCCAGGCTTACCAACACCTCCTAAAAGTGTAACAAAGGGAACCTCTGCTCTTCCAGAGGAAAGAGAGTCAGCTTTCTTTACAAATATCGTATCTCCACCTAACCATGTGATTTTTTTACTCAACTTACTGTTATTGAAAAAGTCATTTAAAACAACTGTGTACGACTCATTTCTTTGACTAATAACGCCTTGGTAGTATTCTGTTGATATATCTCCCTTAACACCACCGGCTTTTGCTAAAACAGAATCCAAAGCAGTGTCATGTCGGATCAGATACTTACCAGGGTTAGTGACAAGTCCACGAACCTCTATCCATCTTGTCGCTGAGTTTATTTTAAAAGTTACACCTTCAACACCTTTACGAAAAAACTTATAATATGCTGACAATACTTCTTTTTTTACTGTTGAGAATTTCTTCCCAGAAGTATTAACTCTTACTCCATATGGAAGCCTAAGAATTCCTCTAAAATCTGAACGAAACCTTCCTTGCAGTTTTTTATCACTAGGATGGTAAAGTGAATAACGGTAACCAGGAGCCACGTCAGTCTTTAAACGAGATAAGTTGGGGACAACATTTAAGGTCTTGTCTTGCTTATGCTCTAGTCCCGACAAACTATCAGTATACCTAGCGTAGTCAGTGGTTGTTGAGCAACTAGAAAGCATGAATATAGATAAGGCAATTAATATAATTGATTTAATTTTAAATCTCAAAAAATATCTCCTAACTTAGTGTAATAATGTCACACAGACTACATAAGTATATCAAAATAAGGTATTATGATCACCTAAAAGGATCAAAGAATATATGAAAATAATGCATATTGCTCAATTTTTAGGAATAGGTGGACTTGAAAAGATTATTTTTCATCTCGCCATTGAGCAAATGAGGCTTGGTCACGAAGTTTCAGTCTACATCTATGACTGGGAACGAGAATGGGTTTCATTCTTTCGTGAGTCAGGGATTAATGTAATTACCCCACCATTAAAAAAAGAAGGGTACGATTTTTCCCTACTAAGAAGAATTAAACATGACATAAAAGGTCAAGATATTATCCACACACATGACCTAAACCCACTCATGTACTTAGCCCCAATTAAGGCAATGAGTATATTATCAAAGTTACACCCAAAACTCATTCACACAACACATGGACTAGATCACCTAGAGAATTATCCAAGATCAAACTTTTATGAAAAGATGGTTTCTCCATTAGCGGATCAAATCATTGGAGTAAGTCAGAGCGTATACGACTACTACACTACGAAACTAGGAATACCTAAACATAAAGTACATAGAGTAGATAATGGTGTTCAAATTTTTGATAACAAAGTCACAACTGAATTAAAATCTGCGAAGAAGAAAGAACTCTGTAATAAATATAACTTAGATGAATCAAAGCCAATTATTTCTAATGTCGCAAGAGTTGTCCCATTAAAAGATCAGGCATTCTTAATGAATGAAATTTCAAAGAATAAGAATGTGCAATTACTTATAATAGGACCTTCTGGTGATGAAAAATACTATAAAAGTTTAGAGTCACTGCAGACAGAGAACTGTAAAATGACTGGTGGCCAATCAGGTATAAATGACCTACTCCTAGGATCAGACCTTTTTGTCTCCGCATCCACACATGAAGGTATACCAGTAGCAGTTCTAGAAGCGATGGGTATATCCACTCCTTGTCTAATAAGTGACATCCCAGGGCACTCAATAATCAAAGATAAAGCACCGAGAAGTGTCTGTACTTATAAATTAGGAAGTAGTGAAGACTTTAATATTAAGCTAAATGAAATACTATCTTCAACACAAAAGCAAGATGAGCTTGCTCAATACGGTAAAGAAGCCGTTATTAACCATTTCTCTGTAATGGCAATGAATAAACATTACTTAGAAATTTATAAGAGTTAACATGTTAAGTAAGTTAAAATCTGGTTACTTACCAATCTTTTTGATTAGCACTATTTCTGCAATTTTTAATTTATTCCTTCCGATAATACTAGTGAGGCTTCTTTCGCCTACAGATATTGGTCATTACAAGATTTTCTTTCTTTACTCTCAGGCAATACTTTTTACAATTATGTCAGGAGGGCCTCTATATAGTGTCTACTACTGGATAGGAAAAAAAGAAAACTCTACAGAGTATATTCAACAAGCATGGTTACTAACAAACCTACTTGGATTAATAACAATATTAGTGGGGGTACCTATAGTACTCTTATTTCCAACATTACTTGATCTTCCTGTAACCTTTTTGATTTTACTTGTTGTTGTATCAGCTTCACTCTCCCCTGGCTCTTTCTATGGAGAGCTAATTACTGCGCAGGGAAAACAATTAAGAGGAACGCTTTATAATACAACCTTTGAAGTTTTAAAAGTTTCACTATTTCTAAGTGTTGCTTACTTTTACAGAACAATAGAATCTATCTTTTGGACTTATACAATACTATACCTCTTCAAAAACTTTCTAGGAATGTATTTAGGCAATAAAATAAAGATGATAACGCTTAATTTTGATATAGAAAAAATTAAAAAAGTCATCATCTACTGCTTCCCTATTTCATTTGCTGGAACATTAGGATTTCTCGTTGATAAAGTAGATATGCTATTACTATCGTCAAGAATATCGACAGAGGACTTTGCTTTCTATTCTATGGGTTGTTTAGTTATTCCCCCTATTATGCTACTCGATATGGCCGTTCAAAAGGTTCTCATACCTAAGTTATCTATTGCTTATCATGATGATCAAACGAAAGACGTGTTAACTGAATTTAAAAAGGCGCAATCTGATATAGCCTTAATGGTTATTCCTGCAGTATGCGGCCTATATCTGTTTTCTTATGAGACCATCGAAATTTTATTCACTCTTAAGTATGCTGACAGTATTCCTTTCTTAAGAGTCTTCGCTATTGGATATCTAGTTTATTTATTTCCACATGATGCAGTTGCGAGAGCCAGTGGAAAAACAATGTGGATATTAAAAATTTATCTTGTTGTTACACCTATTACGCTTGGATCCGTTTATTTAATGGCCGGGAAGTACGGAGCAATTGGAGCATTGGCAACAGCTATCTTTTTTAAATTTATTCCAAAATTATGTGGAATGATTTATTCAGCTAAAGTTATGAGTTGGAAATTCTTTGACATATTTCCATGGAAACACTTTAGTATCTACGCAATCTTATCACTGATTTATAGTATTATAGCCTATGAAATAAAACCCTTCTTTGATGTAAAGCTAATATGGTTCGCTATAACTGGTCCAATAATGATTCTCTCGTACACTATAAGTATCTACTTCTTGAGAAAAAACAAAGTTCTTTAATTGATAAGCCTTAATTATGAATAAGTTGAAATATGAAAATATTATCTAATTGGATACCATTGTACATCTCTTCCAAATCTTGGAAGAAGTGCTCCCGCTGAAAACTCTTGCTTAATATATCCATCTTCAAAATCAACACCAAATACTTTAAACACTTCACTTCTTTTATATCCCATCTGCTTAATAATTTCAGGAAAGAAATGAAAATGAGTTAGCTTATCCTTGAGGACAAGAGATTTTTCCTTATAAAACTTCTGCAATTCAACTGAGTCAGTAAGTATAGCAGCAGGAACAAAGCCTTCAAAAGGGTGTGGCGCAACAGTGTTACAATGAGTTTGAATACCTCTATCTAACAGGTTCTGCCCATGGTCAGATGTGTAAAACACAAGTGTTTTACTTAGATCTAAATTCTCTAAAAAGATCTCGAAAAACTTATCAACATTCCATACAATAGAATTCTTATAAGAGTTTATAAATTTTTCTCTATTCTCACCTGGCTTATCTAAAGGGTCCATCTGTGGTAAGAATATTGCTTGGTCTTTATCGTAGCTTTCAACGTATGGAAAATGAGCTCCTCTTTTATTTACATACACAAATGAAGGAGTGTCACTACTCACTATCTCTCTTAGTTTTTCAGCGATTTTATGATCTAATAAATCCTCAGGTGTATCATTAAATTGAACCATCTGGGTTATACTTTCAAATTCACTACCACTCATAAAATTCTGTAGTTCACCATTTTTTAATTGCCCATCAACATAATAAGTTTTAAATCCTGCATTTTTTGCATAATTCCAGATAGTAGGATTTTGCCCAATTGTAGCTAAGTTATTCTTAATACCACCTAATCTTAAAACAGCATTACTGTAACCACTACAATTATTAGCAGAAGAAGCTTCACCAAAGTTTATGAACCTATTGAGATTAGAAGAAATATATGGTGTTAATGAGTTATTTTCTTCAAAGTCTAAATAATCTGCTCGAATACTTTCATCAACAATAAAAATAATGTGCTTAATACTCTCTTTATCTTTTTTGATGAGAGGAATTTTAACAGCAGACCTTTTTGAATTCATACCAGGTAGAAAGAAATTATAACTCTGAAAAAGTAAGAATGTACTAATAGTAGTATATTGCATAGGCATGGACTTGGTACCATACCCACCTTTCTGATAACTTATTAAGGCCAAAAGAATAAAAGGAGAGATACAAAGAGCATTAGTATATTTTCTAACACATGACCCAAATAAAGTTTTCCTCTCACCAATTAAAATAGCAAAAAAACCAAAAAGACTTAAGAAGAAGGGCCAAGTCATAAAATCGATGTAAAAAGAGAACACTTTTGCTGCATGCTCTTTAGATATCCATAATAGCTCCATATCTTCAAAATTCAAAAAATGCTTACCGATATCAAGATAAGTCATTCCAGCAAAAGTAGAAAAACAAACAAGCGAAGCAAATAAAAATCTGAACACTCCTTTTGTTGAATAAGATCCAATAAAGAAAGCAATTAGACATACGATCCAAATGGCACAAAATATTAATGCATTTAATATACGTCCAGAACCAACCATCTCAATAATTCGAGAAAGAAGTGTTGTATTTGATAAAATTAAAAAAGTTAACAAGAGGCAAATTTTAAGATATTTTTTCATTCATTAGCTCTACAAAATATATGTTATACTAAATTCTAACACGTAAGAAACTATATGAAAGAAATAAAAGTACTTCACATTTTTGCCCCAGGTCCAATAGCAGGAGCTGAAAAAGTCGTTATAACGGGTCTAAAATCCCTGTTAGAGGCTGGCTTAAATGTACATTGCCTAATAATCAGAGAAAGCAAGAATCCTTCATTGGCAGAGATTTTCAAAAAAGAATTAGATTGCTACTCTATACCGTCCACAACAGTTACAACTACTTCAGCATTAGACTTTAACCTTAGAAAATATATCAAAAACTATATTATAGAAAATAAATATACACATATACATTCTCATGGTTATAAAGCTCTTTTCTATAGCTTTAAGAACTCCCAAGTAAAACATATCCATACTCATCACGGAGATACAGCTCATACAAAAAAAGTCATCATCTATGAATGGATAGCAAAACAAATGATGAAAAGGATAGAGAAAGTTATTGCTGTATCAAAGCAAATGAAAGAGAAACTAATAAACGAAGGATTAAGCACAGAAAATATTTTATATATTCCAAATATGCTCTCAATTGAAAATATAGATTCTAATAACTCAGTGGACAATAAAAAAATTGAACTTATATCAATCGGGAGATTAAGTGAAGAGAAAGGACTACAAGACTTTCTTCCCGCTCTTGTTGAAGTTAAAGATTTTTTTAATCTAAGTATACTTGGTGATGGATACTTGGAAAGTCATCTAAAGTCCCTTGCTAAAGAGCTAGACTTAGAGGCAAACATATCTTTTATAGGTTTTGTTAAAGATGTAACAAGTCATTTGTCTAAAGCAGATGTACTCATTCTTCCAAGTCATAGAGAAGGGCTGCCAATGACACTGCTTGAGGCCGTTTGTTCAGGTAGACCCATACTTGCTTCAAAAGTCGGAGGAGTACCAGATTTAGTAACACATAAATACAACGGTTATCTTTTTGAACCTAAAGATACAAGAGAGATGAGTTTAGCGTTAGATTTTATCAAAGAAAACCTAGAAGATTTGAAGCGAAATGCACAAGAAAAAGCAAAAACTTTCAATGAAGAATATCATCCAAGAAAATGGGCAGAAAGAACAATTGGTCTATATAGTAATCTATAAACTCTTTTCAATTAAATTTGTGATGGCACTATAATCTAATATACTTTTTAGATGTTCTCGAGCGATATCACCCTTATTTTTTAGATCAACACGTTGAAGAGAAGAAAGCATTGAGATCCACTGATCTGCAGTTTCAGCATGGTAATAATGATCTTCCAGAAGTTCACTCCCCTGTACTCCCATACTTGTTGAAATTAATGGAAGTCCATGACAAACAGACTCAATAACTTTGATCCTAGTCCCCGACCCAAAAAATATTGGCATAATAGCGAGGTCCATACTTTCATAGGTACTTTCGAGATCATCAATCAAACCATGAAACCTTAAATTATTCATTGATAGATAAGGTCTTAACCACTCACCGTTTCCACTTCCCCCAATATTTAGAACTAAATCGTTCCTCTTTTTTAAAAGTATCGGCCATACTTTCTCTAGGAACCATTTAAGTCCTTCTTTATTAGGTGCCCAATCTAGACGACCGAGAAAAAAGAGCTGAAGTGATGACTCAGTAACATTACTTTTTAATTCTTTAGAAAAATCCATTCCAACAGGTATAGTAGAAAACTTACTAGCTGGAACCTCCGCTTTAAAACGTATATGATCTTCATTAGAAATTGTCCAAGTCACAAAACTTCTTTGAATAAGATTATTTTCAAACTTTGCCATTAAATGACCTTGAAATTTATAAAATAGAGAAAGAAGATAATTCTTTGTTTTATCTGCAGCAGTGAACCAAAGATCTTGTTCTACGTTATGCGCTCTATATATTATTTTACCCTTGTAACTAATAAGAGAATTCTCTAAAGAAGCATAACCATGTAGTCCATCAAAAATAATCACGTCATATTTATCAACATCTACAGTTCTCTTTACTTCATTTACAACGCCTTTATCATTAAAATAAGAGAGAGTTAATGGAGAAAAAGGATTTTTTAATATCTTAAGAAACCAATAGGCTAACTTTGTAGCTTTAGTTTTAGGTGCTGACCTAGAGATAAGAAATACGCTTGAAGCTTTCCACTTTTCTTTATATTCATTTATACATTGCTCACCATTATCAACAAGAGAGAGAACATCAAATTTGTGTTTAGTAGAATTAAACGATTGAACTAGAGAATTACTTGCTACTCTAGCGCCATCAGCGACAGGAAAAGTGTACTTTGGAACAACCCAAAGAATATTTTTAATAGACATTTGTCTCCCACGTAGCTTCAAGCTTAGTTGTCAAAGTTAAATATAATGCTTTCAATGCAGCACTATTTATAACAAGGAAATAACTAGGAAGTGTAAGCAGTATTCTAAAAGGTCCATTTATAGATACTAATAAGCCAATAATTCCCAAAGTATAAAATACAACTTGAGATATAAACAATAGACTTATCAGCAGACCAGGATTAGTGAAATACTCAATCGTAGTAGAGAGAACTAATAGAATTAGAAAAGAGGGCATTAACCATCTTAGAACTTTATGCCCAATGAGTTGAATAGAAGCAAGAGGGAATTTAAAAGGGTTCAGTACTTTTTTAGCATAGAGAAGACCTGTCATTCCACCTCTAATAACTCGAACTCTCATATGGAACTCTTGCGAGGACTTCTGAGTAGTTCTCTCATAGGCAATTGCCTCTTCTTCAAAAGCTATATCGTAACCATTTAAAATTATCGTTAGAGGTTCTGTGAAGTCCTCAATAATATTCTCAGGTAGTACAGTATAGCATTCTCTTCTAAATGCATTAATACAGCCAATAGCTCCAGTCAATGTCTTCATTTTACCTTGAGATTTTTTAATAAGTGATTCGTACTTCCAATAAAGTTTCGTGGCCATTCCAATGTTAGAATTAGCATCATCTTTATAAATTAAGTTTCCAGATACCATTCCAATCTTAGGATCTGAAAAGTTACGAACTAATTTTTTTACAGCATCTGCTTCATACTCAGCAGTAGCATCAGAAAAAACAATTATTTCATTCCGATTAGATAGTACTGCCTGATTTCGAGCTTCAGTTTTACCTACACGCCCTTCAACTCTGTAAAGCTTAACACCCCTATCTTCATACTTTTTAACAATAGCATCAGTTCCATCATCTGAACCATCGGATACAACAATTATTTCAAGCAGATTTTTTGGGTAGTCAATAGAGAGCGTATTTATAATCTTCTCTTCAATATTATCAACTTCATTATATGCAGCAATTAAAAAACCTACAGTTGGATAAATCTCCTTTTTTTCTCGGCTATATTTAAAAACCTTGCTTAATATCACGACAGAAATGGGATAACCAATATAGCCAAATAGTATAAATAAAATAAGAAAAATAATTAGATATGTCATATAGCACCATTATCCATGATCAAACGATTCTCCTCAAGTAGCTCATCTTTACTATAGAACTGTTCCGTAGAAATAGTTAATCCAAGTAATATATATGGGTATAGTAAGTATGTATGAGATAAGAACGTAATAGTTGTTCCATAGGCCACAATAGCTAATATGTATTCAGGATGTAGAAACCTTAATCTATATGCAGCTCTAAATCCATAGAACCAAAATGCCATATAGAAAATAAAAGCTGGAATCCCACCTTCAGCAAGTGGTAATAACCAATTCGAATGCACAGTTCTGTTTTTCCCTTCAGAGCCAATACTACCTACAGCATACTCAGCAAAGTGCCTATTATAACCATTGTAGCCGACACCAAATATAGGTTTTCGTATTCCCATATTAATAGCGGACTTCCAATATATGATTCTATTATTAGTTGATCCTTCGAGGTCAGAAGAATCTCTCTTTATGGATTTAATTAGCCCAAAGAGTACAAGTCCAAATACACCGAGTAGAATCATGGCCTTCTTCTTGTCTTTAGCTCTTATCCAATAATAAGATGCCATTAATGAGCCCACACCAAGAAGCGCCCCTCTTGATTTTGCCTTCCAGACTAGTATTGAATATAGAAAAAATATAAATAAAGAGATCGCTCTAACTAACCACTTATTGTCTCTAGTTCTAAAGAAATAAGAAGTCAGTGGAATACCAAGGATTAAAATAGCTGCTATATCATTTGAGTTTTCGAGAATCCCTGTCGAAGTAAGTCTTTGACCGGCAGCAACTGATTCAAGAAAGAAAGTTTTATATAGAGAAATACAAGCTTTCTCAAAAATACCTATTACCATCGCTATTTGTATTGGGGCCACATACTCTTTCCTATCAACAACATTAACAATAAGAAAATATACTAAAACACCTTTTGTAAATAAATCGATATAGTTTCTTAACCCGTTACTAACATCACTTGATGTAACAACTGAAAAGAACATCCAAACAGCAAAAAGAAACAACATAAGACTTGCTGAATTCCACTGAAAATAAAATCTTTTTCTAATAGCTTTATGAAATACAAAGGAGAATACAACTAAGAAAAATACATCTCGTGGGAAAGACAGCATCATATCATTAACATAAGTCTCCCAAGGACGAGAGATCATTACATATATAAAAAAAGCAACTGCAAACTTTGTATCAAAAACACTTAAGATAACCAATAGAGCAAATTCTATAGATAGAAAGATTCCTTCATAACCCCAGTAGTTATTCAAATATATAAAAACACCAACAAACAAAACAAAGAAACTAGGAAGAAGAAACCTAAGTTGAATCGTTGGAAACTTATCGTATGTATTAGCTCTTTGATCTTTCCATGCAAAATACAGAAAAAACAGACATAAAAAGCCTGTTAAAATCTGATGCAATGAGAATGAAAATTCAAATATATCTATCATTTGAATATATTTTCTTTTTGTTTCGAAGTCGAAGTCGAAGTAATATCTTTATGCTTTGAATAGTTAGTCGCCATTTTAAATTCTGAAAGTGGAAGATATTCAAAAACACCTAAGTCTTCAGTACCTAACTTTGCAGATACTTCCTGTAGAGTGACTTCAACAGGAGGGACCATTACTTCTTTTATAAAAACATATACAAAACAGATCATAAATCCAACAATTAAACCAATACTTGCAAACAGTCTTTTCTTTGGCCATGTAGGAAATACAGGTAACTGAGGAGCATGAATTACTCCAATATATTTAGAAACACTTTTCTTCTCAAGATCAAGCGCCATATTTGTGTCATAATATTTTTCATATAACTTAGAAGAAATATTAAGTGCAACTTCCTTATTATTAGACATTAAAATGGCATCCTCACTAGACTCTTCTCTAGTAGATGTTCTTGTTTTAAATTCTTTCAACCATGAAAGGATAGTATTTCTTCTCTGTATGAGATTTTGAATCTTTGGGTGAGATGTATTGAACTGCTTTCTTAGAGCACTCATATCATTATTTATTTTATTAAGCTCAGATCTTAGAACTACTGGGTTCTTTGAAGCTAGGGCATTATCAGAGATTTCAGTTTTTGCCATTTTTTGAGTTACATTAAGGGACTGTAACTTTTTAACCATGATCGATCTTACATATTCAATAGTTTCAATTCTAGAGTTAATAAAATGACTCGTAACTCTATCTAAAATCTCTTTCGTTACCTTATATGTAACCATAGGATCGGAATTTGAAAAACTAACTTTGTAAGATTGTCCTGAATCAGAATACATTCTAATATTGTCTCTAAAGAACATTCTCTGCTTTGTTAACTCATATTCAGTCTCAGCATCTTTATATATTCCGTATTTATGACCTAGCTCATCAATAAGCTCATCACTAATTGCTTCTTTAACCATTGATTCAACAGTTTGCTTCATCTCTTGAATGGAATACATACCTGGTACAATCTGACTTATAAGTGGATTTTTAAAGTACTTACTATAAACATTGATTGTGAAGTCTGTACTGTATTTCTTTTTCATTAAAGAACTTAATTCAAAGAAGAACCCTACTGAGACAGCTAAAATAATGGCCATCATTAGACGGTACTTGAAAATTATAGATAAAAAATCTCTAATATATACTTTATCTTTCATTATTAATCTCGTTATAAAGTGTTCCAATCAATGGAGTAGTGCTGTGAAGAAACTTCTCTATACTTTTTTCAAATTTACCACGAATTGTTTTTTTAGATGTCACTAGAATATGACCATCAGTTTTTAGACTAAATGATGCTCTCCCCTCATTATTCTCACTAACAGTATCAATGAGAACAAGAGAGTAATCTTTTTTTAATTGTTCTAATATTCTATTAAAAAAGAATGTATCAACATGACCACGATCAATATTCCTAACACTTTCTTTTACTTGAACAACGTCAACTCCAGGAAGAACTTGAGAGAAGACTCCAGACTCAGATGTGAGGTCTTGAACTTGAGAATTTAATAAGTCGTCACCTTCTAAATTGATATCAAGAATAGCTGTTTTAATACCATAGATTCTGAAAAACTCTGTAGCTAAAAGGAGAGCAACGTGACTTTTGCCTTCTTTAGGCAATTCACTATAAATTGATATTGCACTTAATCCACTTACCTTAGTACGGTAGTGAATCTTCTGCACAATACTAGCTAAAGGGTCATTGAC
>NZ_JBFGYP010000097.1:0-11856 GCF_041587335.1 Halobacteriovorax sp. | reverse complement strand
TGTGAAGAGTTAGTATAGAATCCAAAATTAATTGGGTATGATCCCTGAATAACGCCACCAGAAGAGTTATTAATATTTTCTGAGTTTGTGTTCGCAACAACGACATCAGCAGGATTAGCTGAAGCAAAATCTAATTTTATACCACTTGATACGTACTGATTAGGTATGTTGGTATATGTCAGTAATAAATAGCGAATAGTAGAATCTGGCTCACTTGTAGAGGCATCATACTTGATATCAATATCACATGTTGCTCCTGAGGCTAAAGAGACTCCGAGACATGAGTTTGCTGTAATAGAGTATCCAACACCCCCACTTTGATTGCTTGCGACAGATGAGTCAAATGATTGCTTAATTACCGAGTCTAATTGATTAATTGGAAAAGCACTTGTATTGGTAACAGTAAATCTCTTCTTAGCATAGACTTCAGATCCTTTAATTGCTTTAAAGTTAGATTCTTCTCCAGAAACAAGAACAGTTTGAGCTAACGTGAAGCTTTCAGTATCACCATCAAGAGTTTCAGTAACAGTATCGGTAGATGAATCATAAGAAACTGTAAAATCCTGGGAAGATAGAGATATAGATTTTGGTTGAAAATCAAATTCAACAAAGATTCTCAAGCTCAATGAGCTTATTACATCAGAATAAACTAAATTTGCCTCATCATCTAAACTCCTCAATCCACCTTTATATTGGATCACTATATCTTTAGCGTAAAATCCATTTCCTGAAGTATCACTGAACGTAAAATTTAATTTATTGTTTGAATCAAGATTAACTGTAATTTCAGGATCACCGACCTCACTAGATAAAGTAACATCAGTAACTCCTATACTTCCTTTCGTCTCCAACTGTATGGAACCATCATAAGTACCGGAAGGGTTAAATGTTCCTGCATGATAAAAATAATCATTAGAGTTATCAATATAACCAAGCATCATTGCATGATTTATAGAAAAACCAGAATGAACAGCTGGAGGAAAACCAGAGAACTCAGAATAATCTTGAAATTCCATTTGAATGCTATCCGCATCAATAGAGCCTCCCCAACCATCGGCAGGAATAGATGGCAATGTGAAGCCCGGTCTAGAAAGGAGTGCACTTGAAGAAGGCATTGGTTTATTAGGTATTAATTTACCAGCCTCACCAAAGCGAATATTTAATTTATAGTCACCATTATTTCCACCACTTATTGTGTATTTATTTCCATAGTTTTCAACGTCAGGAGAATATCCATTTGCAACATCTGGTGTTCCATCTCCATCAAAATACCTAAAGGATAGGAGATTATTAACAGAGTTAAAGTATCGATCAAATTCCCACGCACTAGCGGTATTATCATTAGCAATATTGAAGTAGCGCTCCCACTCAGGATAGATGCTATTGTAGTCAGCAGTTAATTTTCGGTCTGTTTCTCTAAGCTTCATCTTAACAGATAAACTACAGCTCTCTCCAGCTGCTAAAGAACTACCATATGGAGTTGCAGAGGTTGGTTGGTTTGAGCTATCAAAGTTGATAAGTTCATAACAATCTTTATCTGCTCCATCTTCACCACCGGCCCTATCAACAATTTCATATGGGAAGGCGGTTGAAACAGTTCTCTCTAATTTCTTACCATCTACTGCTTCAATATATGGAATAGTTCCTGTTCCAACATTTTTTAATTTTACATGAAAAAACTCGGTATTACCTGAAGCCTTAGTACCAGAGATGACCCCTTGTTCAGAGGAAGTGTCTTCAAAAACAAGATACCCTTTTCTAATCATTTTAGAACTTATATAAACTTCAAGAACCGGGTTAGACCTCAAAGTAAGATCGTCATTATATGTAGTTCCATCTTCGTATTCTAGTATAAACTTTTTCTTTTGATTTACTATATCATCATACATATTTGAATTTTCTTCATTTTCAGCAGCTGAAGGATCCCCGTTAGTACTAGCAAGAGGTGCCAATTGAAATCTAATATCACACTCTCCACCAGTAGGAGCAACAAATGTACACCCCGAGTGGCTAGCACTAAGGTAGTATGAGTTTATATCTTGAGAAGTAGCAGTAAACTCAAAAGGAGTTCCCTGACCATCTTTAATGGATAAAATTTTAGCACTATCTTCACCAGTATTTTTGAATTTAATTTTTGTTGGCTGCTTATAAGCAGAAGATGAAATAAGTGAAACTCGACCTAAGTCATATTCAAATACACCATTATCATCTGTATTTAAGTTTGAGTATGAAGAACTTCCTGCATATTCAAAAGTATCAGCAGAGAGCTTTGCTGCAGATGCATAAACAGCACTGTCAATTGAAAATAGAGAGGCATCTGAAGATTGTGTGCCTTTTAGATCTCTTAGGTTTTTCCAAGTCGTGTCGTAGGCAAGCCCTATTGTCCAATTATTGAAATTTCCACCCGTAGTAAACGTAGTACTAGGGTGAAATATGATATTAAATAAACATGTCCCACCAGGAAGTTCACCAACTTTACCTGCAACTTCTACTATATCAGAACTAGATAGTGCCCCCTCAGCATCTCTAAAGTAATCAAGAGAGTTATATGGAGTGATACAACTATTAACGTCTTCAACCTTAAAAGGAAGAATTGGAAGACTAAGAGAGCTCCCGGCTGTATCAATCGAAGCTGGATCACGACATTCTAAAAAAGTGTCTCCGGAAACCTTTACACAGCTTGCGACAATTGACCCTGAAGCATTTTTGATATTTAGATAATGTAGAATTGCCTCTTTATCTCCATCATTTTTGACTCTGAAAGTTTCAGTTGTAAAATTACCTACAATTTGCTCATCAAAGTTGATTGTTGATAAACCAGCAACAAGCATATTTCCTCTAATATTATAAGACTTAGTCGTGAAGTACGCATTGAGTGAAGATTTCCCCCCGTTTGGATCTCTAATATAAGGAATCAAAACATTAGCGTAATAAAATAGATCAACATTTCCATCAGGAGCTGTGCCGTCATAGTTTTGAGGAGTGAAAAGAATATCAATTTCACATGAACTTTCAGCAGGAAGTGTACTAGTACAAGTATTCCTTGATAATGTATAGGCAGGAGAACCAGGGTCATTAGTTGTAGTGAAGCTAATATCCTTAGCAGTTAGGCCACCAGTATTTTTAATAATAAGAGTTTTGATATAATCAGCTTTTTCTGTTCTCTCTAAAATACCAAAACTATAATTAACTTCTTCTGAGGTAAAAATTAGAGAAGCCGCTTCACCTGCCATCATAGTTAGCTTACGTGTTTCAACAACACTATCCACTAAATTTTTAAATTTAATACTAAAATTTTGATAAAACTCACCGCTAATAGCAGGGTTATAACTAATAACAAATGTGCAGCTGTCACCTTTATTTAAAACATCACTACAAGTACCAAGATAACCAGGACTAACTGATTTACCATCGACAGTATGAAATTTCATACCTGCTGTGGACTCTTCATCAAGACTTAAACTTAAGTCTGAAAGGAAATGCTTAGAATTATTTGTGACTTTAACTGTAACGACATCAGGCTCTGAACCTATTAGAAACTCTCCACGCTCTAGTCCACCTACAACCTCTACAGTTGCTGAACCAAGTGCACCTTCACTAATGATCTTTACATTTCCCTCTGCTAAAGGCTTACAGCCAAGCAGTACTAAACAAAGTAGTAAATATGTAGCAAAGCTCTTAAACATCTTAAGGACGCCCCTCATTTATTCTAATAGCACACCGTACTCCATTATCAGAGGATGCTCTTTGATTCACTGAACTCTTTCCTAAAAATCTTGCACTGTAACGGCCAGGTCTACTGGTACGACTCTTCCCACCAAAGTTACGTGAGTAAATATAACTATTTCTATCAACAACCCACCATGACCTATAGATATCAATATCTAAAGAGTCATTAGAAGAACTAGTAACAAAATTACTCGGATTTATAGTATCTAAATAAGTAATACTATAAACATAAGAGTTACTAGCAGATATAGTTGTTTCTTTATTTTTAGTTATCTCTGACATTCCATCAGAAGTAATTAAACTATTTCCAATAGGGTAATCAGGAACTGTAAAGGCCGTATCTGCTAGAGAAAACTTCGTACGTAAACTCGTAGTTGAAATAGAAGTATTATCTGTAGCATTAGCACAACTTGTATCACCACATTCAAGAGGAATACCTGAAATTGGACTAAAGTACTTTCCACGTCTTGGATCATTAGCTCCACTTGGACGTCTAGAGGTAACAGGATACTCATCAACTAGTGCAAGAGTATCGTGAATACTAATCGGAGGTGCTAAATTATCCTGACCAAAATCTAAGAAGTAACCATCTCCGTTTCTAAGATATCCAATACTATTTTGATCCACATCATTTGTTGCCGTAACCATTGATGTGTTTAAGTTACCCAAGAAATCAAAAACAGGTATAAAGAAACTACCAGAGCTAAACGAGCTAGCTCTTGCCGAACCTGTCTCTACAGTTGAACATCGACCAGTATCAGGATCACTTTGTACCCATGGTTCTAAATTACTATCATTGTAGCTTTGACCTGAGTTATAAGCTACTGACCCAACAGCTTGGCTAGAAGTACCAATTAAAAATGATTCTCCGCTATAGTTACAAAAAGATCTTTCAGAGCTATACTCTTCCATATTACCAATAACATCTTGTAATCCATATCTACTAATACATGATTGAGTACTAAAACTATTTCCTTCATAATCAAAGAAACTTGACCCAGTCAAAAGTCCTGCACCATTTTGATCTGTAGAGATTATGACTTGAGAGTCTGGAGATCTCACAGAGATAGGAAGTCCTGCCTCAACAGTACTAATCAGCTGTCCTTGAGTAATACTTCTATCATATGAATTACAACTTCCATTGAAGATAGAACCCCCACTTCCAGTAGGGCTCTCTGATCTCAAACCACTTTCTAAAGAAGTAATAGTTGTGTCATCAAAAGCTTTTGGGTGTGCTCCTGCAACAATACCTTCAGTACGTCTCATCATCCTTTTAGATGCCGCTGTCTCTTGAGTTAGGAATGTACTCGAAGAATCATCGAGGATCCCTACTTCAACTTCGTACGTAGAACAAAAGATATCAGCACTATCATGATCTAGACCATTTAAAGGTGGTAACTTAGAGTCATTTGATGAAACAATTCTTGCAATCGGACTTGCATCCGGATCAAATCTTCTTGCCGCGGAATTACTTCTATAACCAGAAGCAGGAACAGCGTTTCTAGATCCATCAAACATTTCACTTAAAGCTTCAACTTCAGTCATAGTCTTATCAGCAAGAGATACCTTATTTACAGTATCCCCATCATAAACTAAATCATTTAACATATTTGCTGGTATCCATCTCTGCTTCAATCTTCCTCCCCCTCTCGCGCCACTATCGTTATTAGCAACAGGGATATTGATCATACATCTTGACGGATATTGATTTCTTTCAAACTGCAAACGATCTGGACTGGCCTCATTTCCTCCACCAGCTCTAAGAGAGCTTGCAGGATTAGACCAATTTGTAGTTCTGTGTTTACGGTTATAAAAAACAGCACCGTATTCACTTTGAGCAACCTGATCTGAGTACTTAGTTAAAGGTGAATTATATGTATCAGAGTAATTCACATGTAAATTATCTGCATTCTCACAAAGGTTTAAATTAGATGTATTATCTACACCTGGTAAATATAAATATTGTAAACTTGTTGTTGTGTTGTCTGAACAAGTAGTTGTTGCTGTAGAAATTCTCTCTTCACTCTCACCAATACAGTCACCAACTCTATAATCATAATAGTCAGTATATGTACCACTTGAAGGTTCGTTTCCATTTTCATTTTGGGCCAAAGAGGCATTCTTAAATAAACACCCTTTGAAGGTAGATCCTGAATCACTTATCCCTAAGAAATCACTATTACTTGCGGCAAACTTACTATTTTGATTTGAGTAATCACCTCTAGTGAAGTTACACCCTAGTTCATAACGATCTATAAGCATATCACTACCAAAGTCATATACTGTAGTTCCAGGAACCCAAGGAACACTTAGCCCTCTAGCTCCTACACCATCCCAGCTACAAGTATAATGATTTGAAATATCATCATCAATTGACTTTCCAAGCTCCAAACATGTCTGTCTATTTGCTACAAGTCTATGAACTAATGCCATATTTTCAGGAGGGAGAATAACTTTAATAATATGTTGAGGATTGGTCTGCTCTCTCTCGAATCTTAACTCTTCCCCATTAAAGACTGGAACAATTTTATAATGATATACTCTCGCTCTAGCAACGTTACCATTAACTCCTGCATGCTTTACAGAGTAATCAGTGAACATTACTGCATCAAATGTCTTCGCTGTTTCATTTGGACGCTCATATTCACTATAGCTTATTGGATGTAATGGTCCTGAATTGAAAGTTGTTTGAAAAGCATAATTTGAGCTAGTTAAATCAACCCAAGTCTTTTGGTTGTCATCAGACCTATAAACTTTATAACCATAAAGTCTGTTTTGCTTTAATGGTGCAGTTTCAAAACTAGTAACGAAGTCATTCATAGTACTGATACCAGAATTAAATGTAATGTCTTTCCATGCAAGTCTAACTATTCCAGAATTGGAGTATTGATTCATGAAAGTATTACTTTCATCTGCACCTTTCTTTCCATATGTCCCCTGATGAGTCAAAGAACTAGAAATTGATGCGAATTGATTATCAAATGCAGTTGAAGGAGAATAATCATCTCCAAAATAATCTGTAACATCAACTTCAAGCGGTTGACCATACTGATTAAGAGTTTCAAAGAGGTATACCTTTTCATCTATAAGAGAAGGGTTATCTCTTCGAGGAACAAGGCCATCCGCCTTTGGCCCAACTGAAAATATATCAACCCATTCGACAAAACGTGGAACAGGCAGAGGCACCTGACATGCACGTACACTTGCATTTGCCTCAGAGTATTTTTTCTGAGCTCCAGAGATATACGAAAGAACAGCATATTGATATTTCTTCCCTGGTAGTAAATTCGTTATTGTATAAGATGTCGCAGTGAGATCATCTGTAGAATTATAATTACCAGCAATAGCATCTGTATAATTAAAAGCCGTACCATCATCCTCTCTCCAAAAGACTTCATATCTATCATAGAGTCCTGAAGTTGGAGGTTGCCATGCAACTGAGAGACTGTCAGAGCCAGCACTACACGTATCTATTGCACCAGTAAATTCTTCTTTTGTTGGAACTTTAATTTGTAAAACCTGACATCTTACAATTGCATTTGCAACATCTCTTTTAACATAGTTAGTTCCCTCAATAACTGGAACAGCACCAAAACAGTAAGTCTTATCTGATAGGACTTCAGAACCTGAAAAGAAGTTACCTCTTATTTTAACCGTAGTATATGTACCAAATCCACTGGAAGTACCTGGAGAATTTGTCACTCTAAATAATCCATCACAATTTGCTTTAGTACTTGAATGCGTAACATTGTAAACAAGCTCCTCAGGTGAAGGGTCGTCAATATTTTCATAACAATAAATTTCTAATTTATTAATATATCCAGCAGATATTACTGGTGAATCAAAGTTAATTTCTATTTCATCAAGAGCATTAATATCTGTAGGGTCCTCAATTTCTAGAACCCCAGAAAATGGAGCGATATCAGGGATAACTCTAAAGAAAACTTCGTCGCCAATTAGTCTAGAGCCCTGAGTACACGCATCTGTAACACAAGCAACAATTGTTGCTCTATAGTAAGCGTATGACTCTAGTCCGGATAATCTATATGAATTACTTCCTGGGGCAACAACGACATAGTCATTAGAAGCATTCATGTTATCAATTTTTGCAGTATTTAAAGTTTCTGGATTTGCTTCTACTGTTGCAAGTGAATCTGTAGGCTCACCTACTTTAATAACGTAGGCACGATAGTTACTAAAAGGGCCTGATGCAGATTTCCAATTCAAATCCATTCTAGTTAATGCAAGCTCCCCAAGAGGTGTTTCATAAACAACAGATGAGTTATCCCAATCAAATAATCCTGAATCAGAAAGAGTTGTTACCGATAAAATTTTATTATTCTGCTCTGTTTTATAGCTTGCTTCAGTCTCGTAATAATCAACGTAAGCTTTATGGATAGCTCTAACCATAAAATAATATTTCTGATCAGGGCTTAACCCACTAATTGTTCTCTTTCGTTCAGTACTTAACTGTGGATTAGATCCTAGAGAAGCAGGTAGTGTTGCTGACACAACAGCAGGGTTATTAATATTTCGGAGGTCAGTTGGTGAACCGTCCTCAGCTGAGATGTATCTTACTTCATAAGCCACTGGATCATTTGGCTTAGGTGAGAATGGTGATCCAAGAGAAACGGCTGGAATCCATTCGACTATAACTTCCTCTTTACCAAGGTCACCACTTGCAGGACTCACTTTAGTAATTCCGTTAAAGTCTGCTGTATAATTTGAGAATGTTTTTGTGGTTAGACTTTTGTTAAGAGTTGACTCACTCCCATCTTTCGCATTTTTAACACCAACAGAAAATGAATACTCAGTATTTACACGTAGGCCTGTAATTGTATAAACATATTGACCATAATTATTTATAAATAAACTATCTGCTTTTACCTCTTCTGGAGTTGATGAATTATTGACATATATTCTATAAGTCATATCTGCAGAGTTTCCTGTCGCAGGATAGAAATAAACCTCGACTTTATTATCGGAGATAGGAATTACTTCAGTAACTCCAGAGAAAGCAATATCAACGGAACCTGAACTTAAGTTCTTTGACGCCTGCGGATTTTTGTCTTCTACAGTCCCGACACAGGAGCAGAGAATAAAACTTAAAATAAATGTAAATAAAACATTCTTCATTCTACGGACCTACCGTGATTGTTTGAGTATTAGTATTGGCCTCGGAGAATAACTCGGTACCATCTGATGTGTAATAAGTAAGAATTCCAAAAGTGTAATTTCCATTGGCAAGAAATGGAGCTTGATAACTTGTCTGACCGTATGGAATATCTATACTCATATAATTAGCATCTCCACTTGTTGCGTCAGAGAAATTGAAAGTTCCTCCATCAATTCTCACATATAGACGGTAGCCTTCATAAACCCCTTGAAGAGGAGCAGACCAAGTTAAGTTAACAGTAGATGTTGATGAGTCAAGTACAGCACCATCAAGACCAGTAAAGTCCTCTAATGTTGGAACTTCAAGCTGAGGTAGTTTACATCTGGTAACTGGATTATTTCTATTTTCAACTATGACCCCATTGTCATAATAGTACGGAACAAGTTCAAAACAATAAGGAACAGTTTCATTTAAATCAATTCCACTTATTGTAATCTCTGTTGCTGCCCTATAGTCAAAATTAGCTACAGAAATATCAAGTCCACTCGGGTTATCTGGATGATTTAAGAAAGTATCTACACTTGGTCCAGTTGATCTTTCCTTTAGTTCAACAAGTATTCCATCAGCAACACCAGAATTGAAGTCAGGTGGTGTGAGTTGAAGGTAGTATTCATTTAAAGACCAATAGTACTTAGCTCCTATAATTTCAGTAATTCCTCCAAAACTGGCATGTCCAGGATTTGTTTTATAAGGGGGAGATGAATTATATTCTACAAAGTTTCCAGCTTCACAATTTCTAGTCGCACAAGCTATCAAGTTTATATCGTAATCAGTAAATGGGGTTAAATCAGCAATAGTGAAGCTTTCTTTTTCAAAACTAATACTAGTACAGTTCCAGCTACTGTCACTTACCTCTGGACCACTACAAATTTCATCTCTTGATGACTTGTAAAAACTCCATGCTGAGCCTTCACTAGATTTTTTATAATATACTCTATAATGATCTATTGAACCTTCAGCAGCTTTCCACTTAGTACTTAACGAATAAAGCCCTGCTCCACCGCTTGGGATTTCGACTTCGAAGCTATCTTGCTCAACTTCAAGTGAAGAAATATCATCAGATAAAGTAGAAGCTAGTATATAGGTATTATTTTGTTCTGCTGAATAACTTGGATCTGCTCCATAGTCATTCATCCCACTATGAATAGCACGCACTCTAACAAAGTACTTCGTATCAGGTTGTAGTCCATTAACCTGATGAGAGATTTTTTCTCCACCAACAAAAACAACCTTTCTAGTAGGCTCTTCAAATACGTCATCATCAAAAGCTACAGGAGTCACAACATCAGAGTCTAAAAGAGTGATTTCATACTGAATAGGATCTTGCTCTTTTGGAACAAAGATACTCCCTATTCTTTCGGCGGCAGGCCATTCGACCTTCAGAGCCGTTCGACCATCAAAACCAGGTAAGTTTTTGACATCACCAATTCCGAGAAAATTTGCAGTTTGATTAGAAAATGTTCGTGCTTTTTTTACAAGCGTAGAGTTACTCTCCGTCCCACTCTCATCCTTCGCTTGAACAACAAAGGTATACTCTCTGTTTGTATCTAAACCTGTTAATACATATTTTAGAAGTCCACGATAATCAGGCCTAAGACTTGCTCCAGGCACGGCCTTAGGGATAGAAAGTCCATCATATGAAATGACATAGGTAACATCTCTTGCATCAAGCTGACTTGGATAAAAATATATCTCGACTTTATCATTTGCTATAACTTCAACATCATAAATACCATCGAAAGCGATATCGCTTCCACCGACATTAATCCCTTTAGTTGATGCTGGGTCAAGATCTTCAACTGTTCCAACACAAGATACTAAGCAATTTAATGAAAGATAATAAAATGCAAATAACAATATTCTCAAAAATAACTCCTAATCAGTATCTTCATCGGAATTTAGAGATTATCTATTGAATTATAGAGGAATTAGAAACTTAAACAGAACTTTTTTACCTACTGTACAAAAGGCCTATGTATAAAAATATTTTTCCAGATGAGTAAGTAATCGTTTTTACTTTAAAGTTTTTTATATCCAATCCGATAGAGATCGTAACTTTAAATACTTATGAGGTTTCCATGAATATATTTTCCTTAATCGGTTTAATAATATCGGGTGTTGTTCTATTTGTTGGGCTAAGACTTTCTTCTCCAGACCTGCAAATTTTTCTGGACGGTCCTTCACTTTTCATAGTGTTAGGGGGGACATTTGCCGCTACATCTGTTGCCTTTCAACTGAATAAAATAGGAAGCTTGTTTAAAATATTCTTCACTCAATTCTTAAAGGGAAAGACTGTAGACCCTACTATAGTAATAAAAGATGTAATGAAAATCTGTGAAGCCTATAGAAACGGAGAAAGTCTTGAAGAACTTGTCAATAAGGCACAAGATCCATTCCTTAAAGAAGCTATGGAGCTCATATCAGATGGAATCCTAGAGACAGATAAAGCAATCCAAATTCTAGAGCAAAGAGCAGTAAAGATGGGTGCCCTCAGAAATGATGATACTAAAAAGATTAAAGCACTAGGTAAATTTCCACCAGCTTTTGGAATGATGGGAACAACAATTGGGATGATTGTCCTTTTAGCCAACCTAGGTGGTGCGGATGCAATGAAGAAGATTGGTCCAGCAATGGGTGTTTGTCTTATTACAACTTTATATGGAGTTATCGTTGCCAATCTTGTTGTAATCCCAATAGCTGAGAACTTAGATGAAATCTCAAAGCAAATGGATACAAAAGATGAAATTGTATTAGAAGGTATAAAGCATATTATTAGTAAGTCTAACCCTATACTGGTAGCTGAAGAGCTAAATTCTTTCTTAGTACCTAAAGAAAGACTCGATTGGAAAAATGCTACGGCATAAATAGGAGTTTTAGATGGCCATAAAAAGACAGAAAGTAGAAGATGATGGCGGTGGAGATGACTGGCTAGTAAGTTATGCCGATATGAT
>NZ_JBFGYP010000096.1:0-11877 GCF_041587335.1 Halobacteriovorax sp. | reverse complement strand
ACAAGTGACGCTCAAATTGGATATAAGAGTGAGCAAACATGGGCATGCAATCTTGGGACATGCTTTAGAAACGAGTACTTTTCATTTAGTAAGCAAGTTTTGAGCTACAAAAAGTCTATAAAATCTGACACTTATATCGTAGAAGATGAACTTCTCTCCGACCAATGCCTCTTTGACTTTCCAAACCTATAACGCCAAGCGTTTATATTTTCTTCATGTAATTTTACATTACGCATCAGAGAGGCTAGAAATGGAAAAAATTAATACATGGAGATTAGCAGTGAAAAAATTGGTTTTAGTTTTAGTTGCACTTTTATTATCAAGTACATCTTTTGCTCAATACGAGTCATCTAATATTGATTTTGACATGCCTATTGATATTGACGGAACATACTCAGCACCTACTCAAGGTAAGCAATTAACTTCTGCTCAAAGACTTAAGCTTTTTAGAGAACAGCTTGAAAAAAGAAATGAGATTATGGTTAAGAAGAAAATTGAAACTCTAAGATATAAGCAAGAGCTTGAGATGATGAAGAAGATTCAAAATGCATTCAATCAATCAATGCAAAATATAAATAACATTCAATAATTTTTTTAACGGCCGTAACTTTACGGCCTTTCTTTTGCTCAATCTTTTTACACCCTCTTTCTTTTTTATACATCCTTAAAAATAGTTTTATTATTCTATCAATCACTTAGCACATATTTTTTCTGGCATTGAATTTGTATTAACCATCTTAGAGATATTACATTTTAAGAAATAGGGAGAAGACAATGAAGAAGCCACTCTTATTTGGTTTTGCAGCACTTTGCGTGCTAAGCACACCAAACTTACTAGAAGAAAACTACAATACTAATGAAGCAACTTATAGAACAATTGCCTCTCAAGAGCTGCGTCCAGACAATAGACCAGATAAAGCTCCAAAAGGTCCTATTGATGGTGAAGAAAAAGGATCTAGACCCCCTCATCCAAGAGGAGAAACTCCACCTGTCGATAAAGAAGCAGGTAAAGAAATAGATAAGAAAGAACCTAAGGAGTCTAAGGAAGAAGTAGAACAAGAAGAGACTAAAGAAAAGAAAGTCTCTAAGAAAGAAGAAGTTACCGAACCAGAAAAAGATATAACTGTATGTGAATACAGAGATGAAATATCAGAACTTAGAAAGCAAATCAGCGAATTACTAGATGACAAAGAAGAAGTTATAGCTGAAGTAGATAAGAAAGATAAAGACGAAGATAAAGATGAGAAAGAAACAAAAGATAGGAAGAAAAAAAAGACTGCCACAATACCATCGAGATATCAGCAAATACTATCGATGGGGCTGATTTTTGGACAAGGTTTTCAATCGTCATTTCAAATGCCTATGATGAGGTTTGGATCAAATTCATTTCTAAGCTCTCGACCAATGTTTAACCTTAACAACTATTCGTCATTTAATAATGATAGATCGTGGATTACTCCAGGAATTCAAGAAATGATGAATGTTGGATCAGAAGGAGCCGAACTAGTGCAACCTCTGAGCAATAATGTGAATAGACAAACATTTATTCCAACCTTTACAAGAACAAGTATTGAGGCTGAAGGCTTTAGTATTAAATAATATCTCTCCCCCTATTTCTAAAGGGTCCCAAGGCAAAAACCTTGGGCCCTTTTGAATAAATTTCACACACTGTCAAAAGTTTAAACACCCCCCTAAGAGTAAAAACAACCCTTTACCTCACTTAAGAATTGGCCCCCTTCTTGTATATATAAACATGTAAACAAAATAGAATTTTAATATATATATCTGGGAGAGATAGTATGAAAAAGCCAATAAGAAATACACTGATGGCCCTAAGTATGTTTAGCTTAACTTTTGGAGCAGTCGAGGTTTATAAGAATATGAACCCTACTAACACTAGATATGTTGCTTCTCTAGAAAGTCCAATTCTTGCTGAAGTAGCATCTGCAAAATATATACAAGAGCAGAAAGTGAAAATGGAAGAAGTTACTCATGAGATGAAAAATGCCAATGGTGACATGATCAAGGTAACAAAGAAGTTAGTAGAGATTGAAACTAAACTAGCTGCTCAAATGCAAAAAGGAATTGGCTACGGAAATGTTGCCAAGATTACAGAGCTAAAGAACTCACTCTCTCGTGTAAAAAGAGAAAAGTCTGAAGTTGAAGAAAAAATGAAAAAGTTTCAAGTAGAACATAAAAAAGCAATTGATAATCTAACAAATATAAATAATAGATTAGGTAAAGAAGTCTTAAAAGCTGAAGATGCTAAGAAAGAACTATCTAAACAAATTGCGAAACTTGAAGACTCAGGAAAATCAAATTCTTCAGAAATTAAAAAACTTAGATCAAACCTAGAAGATAAGAATAAAAAGTCGAAAGATTTAAATACTGCACTTAAAGATTTATCTGCTCAAATTGATGCTAAAAATATAGCACTAGCAGAATCTGTATCAGCAAATGATAAACTTAATGAAAGTATCGGTGGACTCAATATTACTATTGAAATGCTTAACGATAACCTTATTGAGAAAGATCAAAGAATTGTAGAACTAGACACTTCACTCCTCTCTCTAGAGCAAGACCATAGTGACTTATCACTTGCAAAAGAAGAACTAGATAAAAGAATGCTAGAGATATCTCTAATTTCAGAAATGCAAGAAGAGCAAATATCAATGAAAGAAGAAGCAATCTCTCAAAGAGATGCACAGATAGAAGAGAAGAATGAATTCATCTTAGAAAAAGATAATACAATCTCTTGTCAGCAAGAAGAAATTAAAGTGAATACAGATAAGATTACTGAGCTTCAAGCCTTAATAAACGATAGTACAAAAGCAATTAGAGAATCAAAAGAAGCAATGAAAGAACTCAAAAAAGAAAAAGAGGAAAGAGTTGAAAGAATTGCAAAACTAGAGAAAGAGAATAAAGCATTTCAAAAAGAAAAGACAGAATTTGATTCTGTAATTCAAATGATGATGGCAAACTTTATGAGGCTTCCACAAATGTTTGCGAGTATGATGAGTCAGTCTCAAGGACAGATGTCTTACTCTCCAAATATACTGACAAATCCACTAACTGGATATGCACAACAAATGCAGCTACAACAAGCACAACTTACATTTCCAGGAACAGGTATGAAAATGACTGATCCATACGCAGCACCACAGTATGTAACAAATAACTATTACCAACAAACGACTCCATACAGTGGATTAAATAACGACTTCTCAGTTCGTGACATGATGAACCCGGAGTCTTCAAGAGATCCAAGTGGTTACTTCACTTTCTAATAAAAAGTATTACAGATATAAAAAAAGGGGACTAATTTAGTCCCTTTTTTGTTTCTAAAGTTGAGTGTTTTTCACCGGCACTTTTTTCCACTTTTTACTAATTATTTTTTTTATATTCACGATTAGATATATAGCAACTCAATGGATGAGGGCCTAATTAGATATCACGGATTGATGTTACTACGTTAGTACTTATGAGGAGTAAAAAATGAAACAGGAAATCATAACGAGAAAGGTAACTGAAAAAGTAATTATTAAGAAATGCCATTGTTGTGGTCACCTACTTGAAACTGCAAAAGAAGCAAGCAAGTGTCCTTCTTGTAAGAAGTCTTTTCTTCCAACAAACTACTTTGGAAAAGTTCATGCTAAGACATCTTCAGAATTTAAGAATTTATTTCTAAATTCAGATGAACTACATGAAGATGATATGATTAAAGGTATCCAAGTTATTTGGTAAAATTATGGGCCTAATTAGGCCCTTTTCTTTTAACTTAACCAATACTCAGCCTCTTAACGCACTCCTAACAACGAGTCATTCCATATTCGATATGTTAATATTTGATCATGGAAACAACACACACAACACATCATTCGAATAAACAAAAGCCACAAGTAACCCCTAACTTTCACCCAGTAATTCAAAGAATCTTTGATAAACGAGAAATGGGTCCAAAAGAGATCTCAGAATTTCTATCTTGGGATTTAAAGGCAATGCCTTCTCTTACTTCAATGAAAGATTTAGACATCTCATCTAAGAGAATCATAGAGGCCATTGAAAAAGGTGAAAAAATAGCAATCTATGGAGACTACGACGTAGATGGGACGACTTCATGTGCTCTTCTTCATCACTTCTTCAAAATGATTGATGTCGAAGTTGGACTAATACAACCAAGTCGCTTTATTGAGGGTTATGGAATTCATCCACCTTCAATAGATAAAGCACATGAAGACGGATACAAAGTTGTCATCACAGTAGATTGTGGAATTACAAATAATGAAGCGGCCGACAGAGCTAAAGAAATTGGTATTGATTTAATTATCACTGACCATCATAAAGATGCCAGAGATGTAATGCCAGATGCCTTTGCTATCATTAATCCAAATAGAAGAGATGAGCCTGCTGATTCAGAACTGACAGCTCTTGCAGGAGTGACTGTAGGTTTTGCTCTAGCAGTACAAATTAGAGAAGATCTAAATGCAAAGGGAAGAAATATCCCAAGCCTCTACCCTCTTTTACAATTTGCTGCTATCGGTACAATTTGTGATCTTGCTAAGTTAAATCCTACAAACTTAAAAATTGTAAGACATGGACTAAAACAAATTCCAACAACTCAATATCATGGAATAAAAGCATTCTTTTCTCCAGAAGAAAGGCAGAGAGGTTTTGTTCCTTCTGAAAAGTTATCTTTTAATATTGGCCCTTTGATAAACTCAAAAGGAAGACTTGATCACCCAGAAAAAGCTCTACAGTTATTAACGATAGAAGATGACAAGAAGGCCTTTGAATACTTTGCTCACTTAGAGATCTGTAATAAAGAAAGAAAGTTTATTCAAGCAGAAGTTTTCAATTCAGCAAAAGAACAAGTTCTTAAGAGCTTAGATGGATCTGAGCATGTTGCTTCTATAGTCTATTCTCCTGATTGGCATGAGGGTGTAATCGGAATTGTTGCCTCAAAACTAGTTGAAACTTTTAAAGTTCCAGCCATTGTTTTCACAAACTCTGAGCAAAAAGGAATTATCAAAGCATCAGCAAGAAGTGCTGGAGACTTAAACCTCTTTAACTGTCTAGATGAGAACTCTGATCTATTTTTAAAGTTTGGAGGACATAAAGCTGCAGCAGGGCTTTCAATGCCACTTGAGAACTTAAGTATATTCAAAAAGAATATGCAATCTACCATAGCATCTTTCCCCGCAATTCAAAGAACAGTCCAAAACTACTTTGATATTGAAATTGAGCCACATGAGATAAACCCAAAGCTTCTAAAAGAATTAGAAATGCTAGAGCCTTTTGGGATGGGTAATCAAAAGCCAATTTTCAAAATGAGAGGCTTTAGACTTGATAGTTATGACCTTTTAAAAGACGTGCATGTAAGATGGAGCTTAAGCTCTATAAAAGATCCTAAGTGTAAACTAAAAGGAATAAGCTTTAACTATATTGGTAAATGGGGAATCACTCATCCTGAAGATACTTATGAAGCTCAAGAAAGAAACCAAGAAGAGCTAACTGCTTATTTTACTCTTGGTGTAAATCACTTCAAAGGTAATCAATATATTCAACTCATGATTGAAAGAATCGAATCTTAGAAAATAGGCCCAATTTCTTGGGCCTTAACTTTATTATCTTTTAACTGTAACACTTTCCATTACGATATCATTTACTGGTCTATCCATTGCTCCAGTAGAAGCATTTCCAATTGCATGAATAGTTTCCATACCGCTAGTAACTTTACCAAATACAGTATGTCTTCCATTTAAGTGAGGAGTTGCTCCTAAAGTAATAAAGAATTGAGAACCATTTGTTCCTGGACCTGCGTTTGCCATAGAGAAGATACCTTCGCTATCGTGCTTAAGCTCTGGAGTACACTCGTCACCAAATTTATAACCTGGTCCACCCATTCCTGTTCCGTCTGGACATCCACCTTGAATCATGAATCCAGAGATTACTCTATGAAAAATTAGACCATCATAATAAGGTCCTTCTTTCTTAGTTTCTTGTCTTCCTTCAATAAGGTTAACAAAGTTCCATACAGTCTCAGGACATTCTTTTGCATATAGCTCTGCTTCAAACTCACCTAAGTTAGTTTTAAAATGTACATTTACTCTTTCAAGATCTTCTTTGTAATCTGATTTCTTTACTGAACCCATTCCAAACATAATTTTCTCCTTAATTAATACTTTCTAACTCTAACTTTTCCCTTAAACTCAAATGGTCTATCTTTTGGAAGAAAGAGTTGTATTTTTTGGTTTTTATTAAATAGTTTATTTAAATCAATAATTGGTACTGCTACTAGATTATTATTTTGATCATAAGGATTTAGTAGCTCATAGCTCATATACTTTGCTCCAGTGATCTTTAACCCCATTTTCGAAATATATTCCTTCATCTCAATTCTATTCATGCACAGAGAGACAAAGACTGGGTGACCAGAGCCGAAAGATTCGCTTTGAATTGCTCTTCTTACTCTCTCAAGGGACTTCTTCCCTTCCATTGCAATATCAATCCAAATGAGATTAACGACTTTATACTTAGGTTTAGTGAAGTTTCTAATACCTGCCTTTATCTTATCTAAAACAGTATAGAATATTTTCTCTTCATCTTTAAATGGAATATAGCTAGCTAAGGCCTCTTTCTTTCTCTCTTCAGACAATTCATTAAACATCAATTGAAATTGAATAGACTCTTCATAATCAAGAGCAAAGCTTTCACGTAAGTTTTTTACATTTAAATAGCGAACAGGATAGTTTCTATGACAACTCCCCGCAGATGAAAAGTTTGCCCAATTAGGTAGATCGGCCAAGAAGTACTGAATGACTCCATTTCCATTTTCATAAACTCTTTCATTTCTTCTTTCATAATTTTTTAAAGTATATGAAGAACAACTTGTAAGAATTAATAGTGTACAAATTAATATATATTTCAAATTAAGCTCTACTAAAAAAGTTCATGATCTCAGTTTCAATTTTTGAGATTTTCTTCAATCCACTTGAGAGAGAAGACTTTCCTGACTCGATACCATTTAATGTAAAGTAGCCTGGTTCAGAGTGGGAAATACCTTCACCACGCTTTTCAAAATTAACTCTTAATCCCTTAGCAGTCTTTGTATCAGCTTCATGACCTGTACATACAAAGATCCCATCACAAGAGACTGTAGAGATTTGCTCTTCCATGCCTTCAGTTGAAGATCTAAAAGATGATGTTTCACAAGTAACAAATAGCCCTTCTCTATCAAGTAGCTTATCAAGAGCAGTCACATTACTTGCTGTAATTAAATTCAACTGACTTGTAGGCTCTTTTGGTGCAGCTTTCTTAGCTTTAATATGAGGCTCTAGCCCTCTCCACTCAAAGAGAGATTTCTCATACTCTCTTCTAGAGATTTGTAATTTTTCAAAATACTTATTGATCACTTCAGTAATCATAAGACCTAAAGTGCTTTCTTTATGATTTTTTAGGAAGTTTTCAAATGGTCTATCTTCAGTTGTGACAAGAGAGACAACTCTCTTTTCATCTTCTTCTAACCAAAGATCTAGCTCACATAACAATAGAGCAGAAAGATGACCTGAGCCAACCATAACAATATGCTTTGAGTGACTTGTAACTTCGTTGTAGTGAGATAAGCACTCCCTACCATAGTAAGTATTTGTTTTAGGAGTAAGCCTAGCTTCGTTTAAAGCATGTGAACCAGATGGTCCCATTGGAGATGGTTTTGAGTAAGTCCCCATTGCATTTATAATTAAATCAAAATCTTCAAAGGCCTCTACCGACTCACTTAAAGAGTCCAAGACATCATCACCAAGTTTTTCAAATAATTCTGGATTTGATTCAACTTGATTCAATATGCTCTTTTTAGGGTCAGTAGAAAATACAACTCTGAAAAGATCTTGCAGTCTAGATTTACCGGGAACCTCTTCTTCAAGAGAAAGAAAGCGCTTGTGTACCCTTTCTACATTTCCAGGCTTAATGATTACAGACTGACTTCCTCTTGCCACTAGAGGCAAGAAGTAGTTCTTAAAATATTCGTCATTACTTGGTATATCAGATAGATCAACATTTAACTCAAGAGCTTCTCTTCCAAGCTCCGTAGTCAATTCTCCCCAGCTCTCTTCCATAGAAGTTTCACTAGCAAATGAGTTTACCCTTGCTGCCATTCCACCTAACTCCCCTCTAGAGAAAAGAGTAACGTGAGCACCTAATTTATCAAAGTGTAGCGCAGTCTCTAAGGCCAGAGGACCACTACCTAATATAGCTAATTTCATAAGGGATTTTCTATCACGATTGATACATTCTTAAAAGAAAAGCCCCTTTGAAAGGGGCCTTATATCGGATTTTTATCTAAAATAAACTTTTCGGTCACCTTTATCGATAGCTGAGTGCTCAGCAAACGAGTACATAAACTCTATAAAGCTGTGCATTGCTTTGAATGAAGGTAGAGATTGATCAAATTCACATCCATACTGCATATAAGTATTTCCGTCTCTACCAATATATTCTCTACCATATTTTACATTAACAATAACAGGCACATAGCTTTGATCTGTGAAGTACATTCTCATACTAATCTCTGTGTCTTGTGCAAATTTGGTGTCTCTATTAGCATCCCAAGGAATTTGGAATAAGCACCCCTCATGAGAGATATCAACGAGGTCAATTGGATATATAACTCCGGACTGGTCAATAACCGAGTAGGCTCCAAGAAAATTTTGAAATAGAATTCTTTCGAAGTTTCTACGCTTTTGTTCTACATTCTCTTTTCTTTTTTCTACAAAATCCAATACTTTATCTGTCATTTAGGTCTCCTAAAGATTTTTACATCAAGAGACTTATCGGAATGAAGTTGAAAAACTTAAATATTTAAAGCACAAAACATAGCTAAGCAACTGTTTTTACGTACTCAATATTTTCGCTGCCAAAAAGGGAACGCTGAGACTTCTTCATAGATTCGAAGGTAGGAATCCAATCGACTATGGACGAGTTCCCCCTCTTCTGAGTCTGGAGCAAACTTTGTCCAAAAGACACAACCCTTAGAGTCCTCTTGGTGCTCACAATTTGAAAATTTGCAATCAGACGCAATTTCTTCGAGATCGGGAAAGAGGCTGATCAACTCATCAGGAGCAACGTCTTCTAGAGAGAATGATCTGATACCTGGAGAATCAATTGTGTAAAAGCCGTCGAGATCAATGATCTCTGACCAAGTCGTCGTATGTGAACCTTTACCAACTCGTGCAATTTCATTGGTCTTAAGCTTATAACTTCCATTTGAAAGAGTATTGATAGTTTCACTCTTACCAACACCTGACTGTCCAAGAAAGATTGAAGTTCTATTGTGGATCTCTTCTTTTAGTTCCTCGTAACCTCTTTCAAGGTATTGAGGTTTATAATCTGGCTTAAGAGCTGATACCTCAAAACACTTTGCACCTAACTGCTCTAATCTCTTCTCTTCAAATTTAATATCAAAGTCATCATCAAACTCATCCATCTTATTGAAAACAACAATAGGTCTTATCCCCCACTGACTTGCCCTAGCAAGGAAGCGGTCTATAAATCCACGTTTAAATTTTGGCTTTGATACTGAAGTTAATATGATCAAGAGGTCACAATTTGAGGCCGTAACTTTCTTTCTTTGCTCTCTAACTATAATTCTAAATATTTCACTCTCTCTCTCTTCAAGAGAAGTGATCATGAGTTCATTTGTTTCTGAAATTCTTTCTAGCCCAACCCAGTCTCCAACAACTAAGGTCTCACCTTTCTTAAGAAGATTACCAATAGCATTCGCTTTAACCATCTCACCAGTCGACTCGACTTTACATTCAAATTGACGCTTATCAGATTTATAAATCCTAGCTCTCAATCGGTACTCCTATTTAAGTTTAAAAAGCCTTGTGGAAAAAATATATTCTCCGGATCATGCTCATTTTTTAATTTATCAAACACAGCATAGTGCTCATCATCTAAGAAATTCTTAATAAACTTCTGCTTTATTAATCCAATACCGTGTTCAGCAAATGGAGATCCAGAAAGGTCTTTAACTTTCAAATAGAGTTCTTCTAGCTTTTCTTGGCAAATTTCTACCTTAGACTTATCTGGTAGGAAGTTAAAATGCAAGTGAGCATCTCCAAAGTGGCCAAAGAGATTGTAATCAATACCTATTGAGCTCAATTCTCTATATAGATCGAGTAATTCTGAAAATTTCTCAGGTGGAACTTGAATATCTGTTCCTTTTTTGACTACACCCATTCGAAAGTTTCTCTCAAAAGTATAACGAGGAACATTCATTCTTAAATTGTGACATTTGGCGGCAGGCATCTCAAACATCTCATTCTCATCAATAAGTTCAAACTTAGAGATAAGCTCTTCATAAACGCTCTCAAATGATTCCGACTGTATTTCTAAAAAGATCAAATCTCCAGCATCAATAACTCTCTCCTCACTAGGCAGAACTGACATTGAATTTGAATCCAGTAGCTCGCATGAATAGATACTACTTCTAAAGCTCTGAACCTTAGAAAATATCTCCATATGCTTAGAGTAGTCATCTTCCCATCTAGGAAGTTTAATAAATAGAAATGATCTGTCCTCTAAAATAGTTGTTTTGAAGCTCGCTCTAGTAATAATCCCCAATTGACCTTCAGTACCAGTTAGAAGATCTGTCTCCTTTTCGATTCTAGGAAAAGGTGCATTTTTAAGGGAACAATAGACGCTATAGCTCTTTTGATATTTTAGTAATTCACTATCAGCTTCAAGTGCCTTTGAGGCGTCTAAAGTCGCGATCTGTCCCTTAGAATTGATGTATTCAAGAGACTCAACTTGATCTCTTAGAGTTCCAAAGCCAAAGCATCTCTCACCTGTAGCAGATGTTGCAAAACCAGCTAATATACAGGCCAACTCCTCAGTTGGAGAAGTCATTATATCTCTTCCCTTAGAGTTACAATAGGCCTTAGCTTCTTGCCATGTGACAGGACCCTCTACATGGAGAACTCCATCTTCACTAAGCTCCATACTTGAAGGAAGCTCTGCCAAGTTCACCATAGAGAACTCTGCAACATTTAGCTTTTCTAAGCACTCTTCTATCTGATCATAAGGAATAACAGTAGAAGTCTTTGAACTATGATAAAAAGAAGGTCTTTTTAACAAAATATAGTCTTGAAGCTCTTCAATAGTCTTAGGGGATAATTTATTTAGTTTCATAATTTCTCTAGCAATATTTACATATCTATCAGTATATTTTACATAAAAAAGGCCAAGCTTTGTATTTTAGTAATTTAACATATCAAAGTATCTTGACAACGACCTCTTTTTACCTTAATTTAGGTCTCCAATCCAACGAATTAATTGGTTCCGTAGCTCAGCTGGATAGAGCATTCCCCTTCTAAGGGAATGGTCGCAGGTTCGAATCCTGCCGGGACCACCATTTTACTTCCCCAAAAATTTACAATAAAAAAGCCAGCACTAAGCTGACTCTTCTATTATTTATAAATATAAATTTATTAATTACTTATCTTCTTCGAGTAGTTTGTTAAAGCCAGACTTCAGGTAACGAACAGAGATAACTTTAAAGATTGAGACATCTTTATTAGCTACGATATCATCTTGAGCTTCACCATTCATAGCATCAGCAGCATTTTTATTGGCAAGAACTTCATCAGCGTTAAGACCATCGTTTGACCCTTCATTTTCTAAATCTAATCTAAATCCACCATTAACTTTCTTTGAAGAACCAGAAGTCATTTTAAGTTTAGAGTTTTCAGCAGGTGCAGCCGCAGCAACTTTCTTCTCTTCACTCTCGTTATTTCCAACTGGACCAATTGCTGCCAAAACATCAGCTGCTGACTTTCCAGATCCACTTAAAACAGCTTGAGTATTCTTTCTAAGCTT
>NZ_JBFGYP010000095.1:0-11984 GCF_041587335.1 Halobacteriovorax sp. | reverse complement strand
GGGAGTTTGCGAATCTCTCATAGTGACACATCCCTTTTACATCTATTAAAGATGTAGTTTGGAGAGTTGAAATATTGTTCGATTCTGAATTTTTCTTTGTTATAAATGCCGTAGATCTAGCTAATTCTTTAATTTTTTCATTAGTAATTTCATCTAATTTATATCGATCATCACTTGGTCCATGGATAGATCCATAGCTCATACTCGGTAGTAAAATCGCTAAAAATGTTAGTCTTATATCAATTGGAATAGATCTCATAACGTATATATTATTCAATAGTTATGCCAACTTTTTAGGTCTAAGTCGTTAAATTTAGATTAAAGAAGTTTAGGCCATGACCATTTCATTGACAGCTGTGTACATATACCCGACTTAAGCTTTTTGCTCGGTTTAAACTAAGCATTGATTTATCTCCAATTTATGGTTCTTTAGCGTTCTTAATAAAACTGAGAATTTGGAGAAATTCTGAATATTTAATAATAAGCGCATCTACGTCAATTGATTCGAGTCATCTTATATAGAAAATATTAAAGGCTATGACTTATGTGTAGATATGATACGTAATAAGGTAAAAAAATGAGAACTTAAATAATGCACTTTTTGGCGACTGATTTGTAGATGCCCAAGGTCTAAAGATAAGACGTATAAAACTAAGGCATGGTGAAGCCTTGGTTTATTGAAAAAACCCATATATGAAGCAGCACTAAGTTCATATAAGTCTCGGTTGATTGTAGATGAAGAAATATTAAATGATGTAGTTCAATATCAAATAGAGATTTTATAGAGAGAATATAAAAGTAGAAAAAAGAATATTTTTCCAGGCTGATTTTCACTGGAGAGTCAGCTAATATACTAGAAATAGGCTAAAACAACTCCCCCAGATACCACCCCACATAATGGTAATTATATGGGGTTAATATAGAAATCTCAATATCCCCTCATATAAATTCATAAATATTGATAAAATTTTCGTCTAGATTTGAGTAATAATTTAATGCTTAAATATGACTCTCTCTTCAGTCCTGTTGGACTTAGAAAATATTAAGAAGATAAAAAGATTTCAAATTTAAAGTTAGATTTATGTAAAGATAACGTGTGTGATTTTTCTTAAGAAAATAACTCACCTTTTTCTGTGCCGATATAAGGCCCTAAGAACTAGGGCCCATTTTTTTCCTACTTCACGCAGTAGAATTTAAGCTTCTTGTTGCCAACTTCGCTAGCACTACGAACTGGTGATGGATTTCTTAGACCTGGGTGATAGACCATTGGAGTTGAACCTTGATCAATTGCCCATATAGCACTACCAATACTTACGCCGCCATTCCAATCGCCGTAGGATGAGATTCTTTCTAATTCAAAGCTATTTGGAAGTCTTCCACCCATATAGCGACATGTCCTTGATGCATCTCTTGGGCTAAAAGTCTCACCTATTGATCCGTTAGAAGTTCCAAGTAGAGTGAGCTTTCTTCCATTAACATTTAGAGTTGAAGGAAACTGTGTTCTTTCAAATTCTGTAAATATCTTTGAAGCAATCTGTGACATTACGATTGCAGGCTTTCCAAGACCACTGTAGTTCTTTGTCATACCGTCTTTACTGACTAGTGTGATTGTCACTTGAATATTTCCATTACAATTTGGAGCAAGAGCATATGATCCATAACCAATATAATCTACAACTGAGTATGAATCAGCAGGAATATGTCCAATTCTCTGTCCGTTATTAATAGCTCTCGTGATAGAGCGAATATCATTTAATTGTCTAAAGTAGACTTTCCTATCTTTTACAGGCTGACTTCTATAATAAGAGTCTAAGTATGACTTAAGAGTATTTTCAAGCGTTACATCCATATACTTGTACTGCATCGCTAGTCGTAAGTTCTTATCGTATAGAGAGTCAAACTTCTCTAGCATCTCAAGGGCCTCACTCCCCTTTGCTCCAAACTCCATTAACTGGCTCGCCATATTTGTCATGTCGTGCATGTACTCACTTCGAGTCTGTGAGTAGGCCTGACTATATTGGCATAGATCAGCTCCCCTTATAAAAGGAATTGATGCCCAGATATTGGCAGTCTTAGCAACCGTCAGAGATGGCGTAGATACTAATAACAATAGTAATAAAGCTTTGAGTTTCATAAAATCCTTGATTTAAATTTATTACTTATACTTTATAGTATTGTGGAATCCGCTTCATTACGGCCGAAAGAATTACATATCTGTGTTTAAAATATGATCAATATCACCCATGTAATTTCTTATAGATAGATCAAATAACTATCCTAAAGTGCCCTTAGAGTGCTATATTACTTTCTTTTTAATTATTTTTAGAAGGTTTAGTCACAATGGCAAAAGATAAGATTTTAAAAGTATCATCTTATATGATCGCTCCTATTATCTTTTTAATTTTAGCTTTCGCTCCTCTAGATCTTTTACTTAATCAGAAGATCTTCTTGGCCATCTTTTCTTTTGTAATATCGCTTTGGCTCTTTACTGACCTCCCACTCTTTATATCAGGTATTCTTGGAGTATGCTTGAGTGTCATCTTTGGTGTCGTTAGCTTACAGGATGGTTTTGCTCCATTTTCTAATCCCATTATATTTCTCTTTTTAGGAGGCTTTCTTCTCGCTAAGGCGTTAGAGATCACTAAGCTTGATGAAGCACTTGCAGCGGCCACTCTAAATATTCCATGGGCAAGAAAGAGCGCTAAGAGGACAGTCTTTATTTTCCTTCTATTGTCATTTGTCTTATCCATGTGGATTTCAAATACAGCTGCAGTAGCTATGCTTCTACCACTTGGTATAGGACTAATTAAGAGGCTTGAAGTAAACTTTGGAATAGACGATAGCGGCTTTAAAGAACTTCTTCTCATATCTCTCGCCTACAGTGCAACCATCGGGGGAATTGTTACTCCAATTGGATCTCCACCAAATGTAATAGCAATTGGACTTCTAAATAACCTGACAGGACAAAATATTTCATTCTTAGGATGGATGCTAATTACTGCGCCCATAGCAGCTATTTTATTTTCAGTGGTTTACTATCTATGTATTAAAGGACTTCCTACTCAAAAACTAAATCCTGTTGATACTGAAGTTGATATGGCAATAGTTGATTATCGTTCATTTTCAGTAGATCAAAAGCATGTGATTATAGTATTTTTACTGACTGTTTTCTTCTGGGTTAGCCCCTCGATAGTTGAGCTATTCGTTGAAGATGGCTCTACAATGTCTGTAATGCTTAGAAACAACTTCTCTTCAGCAGTCGTTGGACTATTCTTTGCCTCAACATTATTTCTATTTCCTCTAAAAAGTGCAGACAAAATTCTAAACTCAAAGCACATCTCTCAAATTGATTGGCCGTCGCTACTTTTATTTGGATCTGGACTCTCTCTGGGACAAATTCTCTTTAAGACTGGTCTCGCGCAAATAATGGCAGACTCAATTACAAACTCTTCTGGAGACACAAATATATATATTGTTCTTTCAGTGCTTATCTTATTCACTATCTTCTTCACAGAACTCGCCTCAAATACAGCTTCGGCCAACATCCTTATTCCTATTATGATTGCTATAGGAGTAAAAAATGAATTAAATACGCTACTGATTGCTCTGATTTTTGCTCTTTCATGCAATAGTGCCTTTATGTTACCTGTGGCCACACCACCAAATGCTATCGTTTATGGTACTAACTTAATAAGAAAGAGTGCTCTGATGCAGAGAGGATTTTCAGTAAATATTCTAAGCTGGTTTATTCTTTCAATACTTTTGATATTTGCACTAAACTAAGCGCCTAGAGACGCTCAAGTGCTGCAAGAATACTTTCTCGATCAGTAGATTCTAATATCTCAGGAATTAATTCTTGAGCATTCTTCTTACTCGATTCGATAATATTTTTTCTCACAGATGTTACAGATCCAGAAGTTACACTAAATGACGTGAGTCCAAGACCTACTAGAAGCTCGGTTAAAGTAAGTTCACTTGCCATAGAGCCACACATTCCTACTTCAATTCCACTTTTTCTTGCCCCGTCAATTGTCATCTTTATGAGCCTAATAACTGAGGGGTCATAGAAAGAGTATAAGTCTGCAATTTTATCATTCATTCTATCAACAGCAATTGTATATTGGATAAGGTCATTGGTTCCAATACTAAAGAAGTCTACTTCCTTAGCAAGTTGGTCGGCCATTATTGCAGCGGCCGGAATTTCAATCATAATTCCAACTGGGATAGACTCATTAAATGAAATTCCTTTTTCTCTGAGCTCAGTCTTACATTCTTCAATGATTACTTTTGCTTTTCGTATCTCGGAACAAGTAGCAATCATAGGAAGCATAATCTTTAAGTTACCATACGCTGAGGCCCTTAAAATTGCCCTTAATTGATCTTTAAAGAGATCAACCCTATCAAGGCATATCCTTATGGCCCTATAGCCTAGAAACGGATTATCTTCCTTTTCTAAATTGAGGTAACTAACCTCTTTATCGCCACCAATATCCAAAGTTCTGATGGTAACAGGCCTAGTTCCCATGATCTCGGCAATCTCTTTATAAAATTGGTATTGCTTCTCTTCGCTTGGAGCTGAGTTTGTTTCCATAAAGAGGAATTCTGTCCTAAGTAAACCGACACCTTCCGCGCCAGCTTCACTCACTGATTTGGCGTCATCAATAGATGAGATATTTCCTAAGACACTTAATTTCTCACCATCACTAGTTATAGATTCTTTATTTTTATAATTATCGAGAATACGTCTTAACTCTTTCTCTTTAACAATTTCATCGTTCCAAAGAGAAATGGTCTCTTCACTCGGATCGAGATGAATCTTTCCAGATAGACCGTCCATAGCAATAGACTTTTTATCTAAGACATTTTCAATCAAATTCTTTACCCCAACAATTGCTGGAACTTGAATTGTTCTAGCTATAATCGCTGTATGAGATGTCACTCCACCTAATTCAGTAATAAAGCCTTTTACAAACTCTTTATTGATCTGTGATGTCTGAGAGGGAGTTAAGTCCTTGCCCACAAGAATGACATTTTCATTTAAATTTTTTAAATTTGAAAAAGGGCGATCTAAAATAATAGATAAGAACCTACAAGTAATATCTTTGATATCTAGTGCTCTTTCTTTAAAATAATCATCTTCAAGGGCCTCAAATTGGGCCATATACTTTAGTCCTGCAGATTTAACTGCAAAAGCCAGTGAGAAATTACTTTTTTCAATATTTTTGATTATCTCTTTCTTAAAACCTGGATCATTTGCAAGCATAGAGTGAGCTTCAAAGATTTCTTTTTGATCTTTTGATTCACTATTTTTAGAAAGCTCATTGAGCTCTTCTATGACTTTTGAAGTCACTTCAATTAGTTTTGTTATATCTTCTGATGGAGTGCCTGTTTTAGACTCTTCTACAGAATCTAAAAGATCTTCTAGAACCAGAATCTTTCCATATGCAAAACCAGGGGAAGCGCTTCTACCTATCATATTTAAACTTCAGTTAGAAAATTAGTTATTGAAGAAAGTGCATCGTCTTGGTCTGAACCATCGATTGAAAGACTCAGAGTTTCTCCTGAACTAATTCCAAGAGACATAATGCTCATAATAGACTTTGCATCAACTTCTTCATCATTATATTTAAGTGTAATCTCACTCTCAAATGTACTTGCAAGCTTTACAAATTCAGCAGCTGGTCTTGCGTGTAGTCCGTGCTCTTTTTTTACGAGTATGTCTGTATTGATCATAATGTCCTCTATATTAAAAATTGATAATATCGGATTGCCCTTCTTTGACATTTCCTAAAGTTATTAACTTAAGTTCTTCAGTTCTATTTGTAAAAATAATCGGTGTGACTATAGATGGAGAGTTATCTCTTACAAATTCAAGATCTACATCAAGAAGTAAGTCTCCTTTCTTAATCTTATCGCCTTTAATCACTTTCGAAGTGAAGCCTTCACCTTTTAATTTAACAGTATCAATTCCAAAGTGAATAAGAACTTCTCTCCCCTCTTTATCTTTTAAACCAATTGCATGATTAGTTTTAAATAATGAGACGACTTCACCATCAAAAGGTGCAACTACACGACCACTCACAGGAGTAATTGCAAATCCTTTTCCCATTATTCCTTCACTAAAGACTTTGTCAGGGACTTCACTCAACTCCTTTATCTCCCCAGCAATTGGAGAAATAAAGGAGGTTGAATTGTGTAGTGTGTTGGGTGCTTTTAGGGTTTGCTCCATTTCTGATTTTATTATATCTGATTGTGTTCCAAAAATAGCTTGTACGTTCTCTCCAATGAAAATTACACCTGATGCTCCTAAGTCCATTAACATTGGCTTACTAACATTCTTAACGTTATAAACTTTTATTCTCAATCTTGTTATACAAGCATCTAAGGTTTCAATATTTGAACTTCCACCTAGGGCCTTAATTATCTCAATAGCTCTATCTGAAGAGCTCATCGCTTCATTTTCAAAACTTGCTTTATCTTCTCTCCCTGGTGTTAAAATATTGAGTTTTTGAATCGCTAATCTAAAAACACAATAATAAATAAGGGCAGTAATAGGACCTAGTACAAAGACTAACCATGGCTTTGTGTCCATGTGGTAGTAAAGGGCATAATCTATAAGGCCATGAGAGAAAGTAAATCCTAGTTTTGCCCCAAGCATATTCATAACTAAGAAACATGTTCCGGCCATTAGCGCATGGAGAGCATATAGAAGTGGTGCAACAAATAAGAACGCAAATTCGATAGGCTCAGTTATTCCTGTTAAAAATGAAGTAAATGCAGCAGAGAGCATTAAACTTCCGATCATTTTCTTATTTTCTGGTTTTGCTGAATGCCACATTGCAATTGCTGCAGCAGGAAGTCCAAACATTTTGAAGAGGTAGCCTCCGCCTAAGAAACCAGCTGTTGGGTCCCCTGCGAAGAATCTATTAACATCACCGTTAAACACTTTACCTGCTGCGTTTGTAAATTCACCTGCTTCAAAGAAAAATGGAACATTCCATATGTGGTGCAGCCCAAAAGGAATAAGCATCCTCTCAACAAGTCCATATAAAAAAACCATCGCATTAGGGTTCTCATTTACAGCGTAGTGCGAAGTTGTCTTAATAACTCCTTGAACTGGAGGCCAGAGGAAACTAAGAATCATAGCAACTATAATCATTGCAAAAGCCGTTACGATTGGGACAAATCTCTTACCACTAAAAAATCCCAAATAATCTGGAAGCTTTATTTTATAGAATTTTTGGAACATAGTTGCGGCTACAACACCACTTATAATTCCTCCAAAGACACCTGTCTCTATAGACTTTATTCCCATTATATCTTTAGTAGGTACTCCATTTATTTCTGCAATAACGCCCATTGTTCCTAGTAAGACTACGAATCCAACAGTTGCCGCGATACACGCAACACCATCATTATTAGTTAATCCAATTACAACACCTAAGGCAAAGATCAGTGGTAATATTCCAAATATTGCACCACCTGCCTGGGCCATAACCATTGATACTTCAGCAGGAAGCCAAGAGAGTTGAGAACTTCCGATTCCAAGGAGTAGACCAGCAACAGGAAGAACCGACACCGGAAGCATTAATGCTTTTCCAATTTTTTGCAGAGTGCCAAAGAAACTTGAAATCATACTCTTCCTTTATAAATTTAGTACTTGTGAAAGAAACCAACGTTTGTTGGCCAATTTGTGAAATAAATTGATACTCTTTATGAAAATAAAAATCAATTAATTTTTTAACTAACATGAGGAAAACGATGAGAATTCTTTTTTTATTAAGCTTCATTTTATTACAAATAAGTACGACACAGGCCGTTAATGTTGATTCAATAACAAGACGCCTTTTTGCTAATATATCTCCAGATGGAACAACGAGAGGTGTAGTTGTTGCTTCGCCTTCAAGAGAAAACCCAAATTATTTCTATCACTGGATTAGAGATGCTGCCCTTGTAATGAATGTTGTTAATGACCTCTACATCAGGGAGCAAGATCCGATTAAGAAAAATCTCTTAAAAGAAATGATGATAGACTTTGCAGTTTTCTCTAAAGATAATCAGCAACGATTCACTTTGTCTGGCCTTGGTGAGCCTAAATTTTATGTTGATGGACGTGGGTATGATGAGCCGTGGGGAAGACCTCAAAATGATGGACCTGCACTAAGGGCTATAACATTAATCAACTTTGCAAACTCTCTAATAGAAAGTGGAGAAGAAGAACTAGTAAGGTCACTACTCTACAGTGCTGACTTTAGTGCACAATCAGTTATTAAAACAGACTTAGAGTATGTCTCTCACCACTGGAGAGAGGCTTCTTTTGATTACTGGGAAGAAGTAATAGGTAGTCACTTTTCTACTCTTTTAGCTCAAAGAAGATCACTTTTAATGGGAGCTGATTTAGCGATTAAGCTAAATGATCCTCTGGCCGCTAAATGGTACAATAAACAGGCCTTACTACTTGAAAACGAGATCAACCTCCACTGGGACGAAGGAAGAAACCATATCGTTCACTCTAGAAATACTCACCATCATAGAGGTGGGTTAGATATTGCGACTATTCTAGGAGTTCTTCACTCTGCAGGAAGCGATAACTTCTACAATGTTACAAACGATAGAGTGTTAGCAACAAGTACTCATTTAAAAAATTCGTTCAAAAATATTTACAAGATCAATAAAGACTCAAACCTTGGAGTGGCAATTGGTAGATACCCTGAAGACACTTACGATGGAGTTAGGACAGACTCCTTAGGGAACCCATGGTTTTTGGCAACTCTCGCTTATGCTGAGTACTATCAAAAAGTTAAGAAGTCTTTTTTAAAGAAAGGAAGAATCGAGATTAATGAGACAAATAAAGTATTTTTCTCAGAACTTCTTGGTAATTCAATTACTTCCAATATTAAAGCAATTAATATTAAGTCTAAATTAGGTAAGAATTTAGTGAGGGTTCTGGACTCGCAGATTGAAAGTATTTATAAAAGAGTTAACTACCACTCAAGTAGAAGTGGCAGTATTGCTGAACAGATGAATAGAGATAATGGTTACATGCAAGGAGCTAGAGATCTTACTTGGAGTTATGCTTCTTATCTAAGTGCACTTCTCTCAAAATAAAATTTATATTCTAAGCAGATATTCAAAATATCTGCTTAGTCTACTACTTGGGCGAGAACTGAAATCCCTTTGCTTTCAAATATGTCTCTTGCCTCTTGAGTGACTCCCCTTAAGAAGGCCACGGTTGGAAAGAAAGTATCTTCAAGTCCAAGAAAGTGTAGTATCTCTATTGTTTCTAGCTGTTGATCAAGAATCGTTTTCTTATTACCACCACCTTCAGATGCGTCACGAACTCCGATTGGGTGCTTATAATTTTTAACTTCTACAAGTGAGTACTTATTGTTTTTCTTAACAACTAAGTCAAATTCTTTAGTTTTTAAAAAGGTATGTGCCCTTTTTAAAACCTCTTCAGCCTCAATTTCTTCATTTATTTTGAAGATATGAGGAAACTTCTCTTTATATTCTTCTAAGTTTTCGAGTGTGACTTGAGCAAACTTCTCTTCAAGCTTACTTGAAAACATATCATTAATGACCTGTGCTTTTGGATCTAATAACTCTGCTCTTGAAAGATAAACACCTTGAGCTTGTAAATTTTCAAGCCTAAGGAGTACATCTAGCTCTCCAAGATGACCTTTGTAGTTAGTCCATCCAAGAGTATCTAACAATCCTCTTGAATCTGAGGATCTTGGGTCATACTCTAATTGTATTCTCTCTCTAAACTCAGCGTCATTTTTAAAGCTCGCTATCTTTTCTAATTTACTTGGAGACAACTCTATTTCAGCGGCACTAAACTCTAGATATAAGTCTAAGCGCTCATCGTGTCCTTTTGCGCTTCTAATATGCGTTGCAAGTTTGTCAGAGTAGTCAGTAAAGAAGTCTATAACCTCTAGATTTGTTGGGACTCTTTGATCGTTAGCATCCTTGTATTTCTTTACAAAGTTCTCAATTGAGGGCCTAGATGCAAGCATTTGATTTCTAAAATCTTCAAAATTAGGAATTCTACTTGCTAGAGAATTTTCTCCAGTAATTATAGGGCCACTCTTTGTTGGGTTTGTTCTCATAAACCCATTAATTGAATCCACGCAATTTCTTGTGTCATGAATGGAGGCAATAAACCTTTCACTTGTTTTGAGTGTGCTACATGAAATCGCCAAAATCAGTGAAAGAGAGAAAATTATGAATTTATACATTAGACCTACTTATTGTTATTCAAGTAACTTATCGGCAAACTAATAAAAGAGATGAGTTTTTGTCTAAATTAAGAAAAATTAGGCTTACTTTACTGATTAAAGGCCTATAATAGTGACTATGAATATGAAGTGGTTACTAATCCTACAATTCTTACTTGTTTCAATGTTTTCAATTTCTCCAATTGAACATCAAGACACGTCTTCAAGTGTTATTTATTTAGAACAAGTAGATGTAAATGCTCCAGGAATAGATAATAATCCTATTAAGCCGATTAAAGAGATTTTATCTAAGTACTTCATTTTAACAGCAGCTTTTGAAATTGCAGAAAATGAAAAGCTGACTCATCAATTTGAAACAAAAGAAATATTTAACTCCCATCTTACAAGCACCCAGCTCGCTCGAAGTCCTCCATTTCCATTTAGTTAATTTAAAACATTTTTAAAATTTAATTAATTACTATGGAGTTTTTTATGGAAAACGATAACAAAGAAATATGTATTGATCCGACTGAAGTAACTGAGACAAACGAATATAAAGGAACTGATTGGGGCCTCTATGGGATCTTGCTCTTTAGTTTTGCTGTTTTATTAGCAATGCTAATTACAGCTTATATTGATCACAATTAATCATTAATAGAAGTGGACCTAGTTTAGGTCTGCTTCTTTTTTGAGTATTTCATCTAATTGTTCAAGACTAACTATTCCACTTCTTGAGTAGTACATCCTATCTGTAATAACCTTGAATATATCTAAAAGAGAATCCTTAAGCTCGTTCCCCTCACATATTCCAAGAGCGATCGCTATGGCCTCATAGGTACAGACAGCACCTTCTGCAGGAGATGTTCTAAGTCTATAGTTGGACTTTATTCCTGGAGGAAGCTTTACAGACTTTATATTCGCTAGTGAAGATTCTCTCTTTTTAAACTTTTTAGCCTGCGACCATGAACCATCTGGGACAACGAGTAGAGGTGGTTTATTCAAAGAACTTAGTAGCTCAGAGTTTAACTCCACAGCACTGTCATCTGGAAAGAGATAGAGAGGAGTGTATTTTTCTAGATCAATAGTTGATTCGACGTCTAGTAGAGTACCCTTAACACCTCTTAAGTGAATGCTGCTATCTTTAAGAACTTTTTCACAAAAAAATGCCGTATTAGTAGTTAAACCTAGCTCTGACTTATGCATGACAATTCTAACAGGTGTTCTATGTTCTTTTTTTACTAGTAGCTTGCAGAAACATAGAGGCGCAAAAATTCTACAATTCTCACATCTTTTGTCTATATTTGAAAATCTTGATGTCATATCTTTAATTACTACTTGTAAATGTAAGAATGTCTATTACCATAATAGAAAACTAATTGTTAATTAAAAACAAAGGGATACTATGAAGCTTAACGCTGGATTACTTATTTTAAGACTATTTGTTGGGCTTACAATGCTCATAAGTCATGGTTGGGGAAAATTATCAAACTTTGGCGCTATGTCGACTAAGTTCCCAGATCTTATAGGACTTGGTTCGCAGGTAAGTTTATCACTGGCCGTCTTTAGTGAAGTTTTCTGTTCTATATTTATTATTCTTGGTCTTTTAACTCGTTGGGTTTCAGTTCCACTACTTATAACAATGGCAGTGGCCTTCTTTATTGTTCATGGGAATGATCCATTTAAGTCTAAAGAGCTAGCATTTATGTATATGGGAATTTATGGAACACTTGTGTTTACTGGTGCTGGAGAATTCTCAGTAGATAAGTT
>NZ_JBFGYP010000094.1:0-12010 GCF_041587335.1 Halobacteriovorax sp. | reverse complement strand
CTTGATATCAACAATACCATCTTCAAGAAGATGTAGAGCTTCATTTAAAAAGTGAAGGTCACACTCTTCAATAAGTGCTGGAATTGGAGTTCCCGTTCTGTACTTCTCTGAAATTTGAATAATAGAGATAATCGTATTCTTGTAGTTTACTTGGCTTCCCTTTATTACTCTTGTGAAGAAAACTCTAAGTAGCTTTAGTAGAGCAGGAATAGGGAATGAAATTGAGATTGCAGCAACCGTACCACCGATCACAATGAATAAACTCACTGAGTCGTAAAACATACCGACGTTACTAGTTGATAGAAATAGCCCTAAACCGAGTACAACTAATGCCGCAGTAAAGCCAATTATTGAATAAATATTCATATAAACCTTTTATGTAATAACTAAAGAAGTATAAAAAATAGTTAGTTACCAAGATTTTATGATACTTTTTGAGGGATTGTAAAAATATTAAAAGGTTTTCTTTTTAGAGAGGAAATGTCGCTCCGAATAAAACCTTTATATTCATTCCTGATGACGAAATAGTACTAATACCATACGCATATGAAAGGCCAGCTTCGAAGTTTAGGCCCCAGTTCTCACTAACTTGTTTTGTGTATCCCCAGTGTCCTCCAAAATCAATCCCTGTACTCACTGCACTTAGAACTGTACCGAAGTTAACAACTGAGACTCTTGATAGTCCAAAATCAAAGCCGTAGTACTTCTTAACTTTTGGAATGGCCGTTATAGTCGTTCCGTCACCTTGAAAAATTCTCTGGATACCTGCACCTTTATAGTACCTTCTTGTTCCAAGTCCAAGATAGTTATAGTGCATTTTCCCTGTTCCCATATCTAGGGCAATACTCGTTCTTACAAAGTATGATCTTTTGAAGTTATCAAAAATTTCTAAGTCTGCATCAAGTGAAGGCATTACTGAGAACCCACCGCCTTCAAGGTTACTAGTGGCATTACTTCCGCCACCGCCTGTATCTTCAGAGCTAGAGGCCGTTGTAAGAGGGTTTGCGTATGAACCTTTAATCATTCCAGTTCTAACTGTCGCTTGTAGATTATCAAGCTTAGCGTATGAAGCAGTAGAGGATAGAAGAATAAAAAAGATAGCAATTTTTTTACTAAGCTGCTTGTACATTCGAGTGATCCTCTTCTACATATTTAAGACATAGTTCATCAATAATTGGTGATATCTCTTCTTGTATCTGCGCATTCTTATTAATGAGCTTTCTTGAGAAAGCAATAAACTTAGATTCTACATCACTTTTGTTCTTTTTAAGTTTAGCTAATTTAATTTCATCTGTCTGCATGTTACTAAGTTCCAGGTCTAGCACTTCTCGCTTCTTACTACCTTCTGGAGCAATCATTTCAATTAGCTTAGAACTAATGTTTTCGTCTGTTACAACTAAGAACTCGACTAAACTACTCTGTTTCATCTTTGTCAGAATAATCTTCATTGAAGTCTCTGGTAGATCGTAAATAGACTTCGCCGGAAGGAAGCTACTTAAGACTTCTTTCATTTTCTTAGTATCACCATTCTTACCAAATGCTGTGAAGAAGTATTCCTCGCTTTCAATATCAACATAAGGGAGAATTTCCATTATCTTATCACTAAATGGAGAAGCAAGGTCAGGCTTATGGTATGCCTTTAACTTCTCTTGTAGAAGAGGCTCTTGCTTTTTAAGTTCTTCGTTATCTGCTTTTACACTATTGATTGTAAGAGTTTCTATTAAGCTGCTATCTAGGCGTGGAATAATTTTCACTATAAATGAACTTGAAAGAGTGTTCATTAGTAGTGGTCCAAACTCTGGATTTTCAATAACTAGATTAGTAAATGTATCGACATCTAGACTGTATAAAAGCTGCTTTGTTTCATCACTAATTAAATCTGTAGGAACAATGACTTCTTCAAGAATTTGCTCATCAATAAATCGAGCACCAACTTGTAGATTCACTTCACCAGAAGCACTGCTTATAACATTTCGCCACAGCTTTCTGTCTTGATTATTTAGAGTTTCAAAAGTCTGTTGTAGTACTTCAGAGTCTAGCTCTTGAGTAATAAGAATTAGTCCTTCTTTAGACCCTGGAGCTTTTAAATTAATCCACTTCTTTAGTAGTGTGGCAGCTTCCTGTTTGTTATCTGTGAAATACTTTTCAAAACGAGCAACAGCTGAAGCAACCATTGTTTCATCAGATAGACCAGATGAGACTTTTGTCTCTGTCGTTGATTCAATTGTCTCTGTAGTAGAACTCTCATCTTCGTCAGAGGAATCACTTGAAGCCGACGCCGATTCTGCGGCCATTGCTGCAATTTCTTTATTGCTGTCTATTAACGCTGATGTTTGTCCCTTTTGAAGCTTTGAATACATAATAAATAAGATAAATGATACTAGACTTAAGAATAGTCCAGTTACTAAGAAACCAATTGATGTAGAGTACTTAGCTCCAAGGTTTAAAAGTTCAGCTAATGAGAAATCTTGAAATGTTTTTTCTTTTTTAACTTCTTCAACAACTTTCTTCTTAAATTGAACTCTTGAAAAGTCCATTGAAGGTTTTACTGGTACGTTGAAGCTTAATTTCTTAAGAACTGTTTCTACATTATTTGTAACTTCTTCATCTAGTAGCTCATCTAATAAGATAGAGATTTTAACAGATGAAATGACATCAAATACCTTTGGAAGTTTGCTCTTTTCTTTCTCTTCAGCAATTTCTTCAGCTGAAGGACCATTGATAGGTGCTTCTATTCCTAACTTATGAAATAGGAAGTAATCCTTCTTGGCCTCTTTTGCATCTGAAAAATTATAGTTTTCAAGTTTCTTTGTTTTCTTTGCTGAATTATCAACTTCTTGTGTTTGAACATTAATATCTAAGATGTATTGCTTCTTTTCTATCAATACCGATAAAGCATTCTCAATTTTACTGTAGATTTGTTTTTCAACTGCCAGCTTATCAACTCTAATGAGACCTTCAGAGTACGAAAATTGAGCGTATAAAAAACAAAGCAATGTTAGCAATAATTTTAAATGTGAGTTCTTGTTCTGTGTTTTCATTTACTTTTTCCCAATATTTTTCTTTTCTAGGATTAATCTCTTCATTTTAAGAACAAATGAGTTTTCAGAGTTCTTAGTGTATGCGGTATTAAAAGCTGTAAGTGATTTTTCAAAATCATTTTGTAAGTAAAAAATACTTCCTTCTAGCTCGTTTGGAACTGAAAGCTCTGGAAAGTCTTTCTTAATTGCTCCAGTAATCTCTAGCGCTTCTTTATAATTCTTATTTCTAATAAGTCTTTGAACTTCAAATAACTGAGCACTAATTTTGTCATACTTCTTCGCCTCAGCAAGTTGATCTTTTGGGTCAAGTTTTAGTGATAGATCAATATTTATCGCCTCAGTTTCAGCAAGTAGGACTTTTCCGTCTTCATATCCCTCTTTCTTTAGCTCTACAAAGAGAGGGCCGTCTTTAAGTTTCTTCTTCTCTAAATCCTCAGTCTTTATAATGAGGGGAGTGACTCCGATTTCCTCGGAGCTCTTTGAAGACATATTCTTAACAAATATCTTAGCTCCCTCTGGAGCAGAGTTTATCTTTATAGTAGTTGAACTAGAGCATGAACAAAGTGCTGATAAGATCAATAAATTTAGTAAGTTCTTAATTGTTTTCATTTCTTTTAAACTCCAGATACCGAAGGCGTTAAACCTTTTCTATTTTATATCTTCACCATTTGATCGGAATACTGTCTAAAAAATTGACGATTTGAATTGATGGGTGAGCTTTCGGGAAAATTATTCCTATTCAAATGCAACTATTAAGATAAATACATGGTCTAGTGATTTTATGACTCTGTAATTTCAGTAGGTTGTGGTTTTAGTGCCATCTATTTTGTGCATAAATAATTTATTTAGAGTCTGAAAAGGGATGTAACCTCCCGTAACTTTTAGTAATTACTGCCGCATAGAATATATTTAGTCTAATGAGTTAATATAAAAATGCCGTTAAGTGTTAAAGGAATATCTATTTAGCTTGAGAACTATAATTATAGTTCTCTAATTTAGTGTAGATGAACTTAACTTGATAATTAAAATATAAAAAATAGTAATAACTAAAGATGGATTAATGACTCTATGAAAAAAATGAATTTACTAATCTATTGTTTACTCTCAATTCTATTGGCGTCCTGTATGGGGGCCGGAAATGAAGAGCTAGATAAAGCAACTTTCGGTTTAGTAATGAATGTTACTGAAGGTGAAAATCAAGTCTTAGAAGACCCGGAAAGTTTAGCAGAAGATATTCAAATTCAAATTGTAAGTGAAGGTGATGGAGACCCATCTTCCGGTGTTTCTATTACATTTATTTTAGATAACCCTGATTCAGGAGCAAAACTATTATCAACAGCAGCAGTAACAGATTCTGAAGGTTATGCTTCAACACAAGTTGTTGGTGGTAATGACTTTGGTGTTGTTGCCAATATTACAATTATTGCAAACGGAACCGGTTTAAAAGAAAAAGTTTCAGTTGCTATTAGAGATAAAATTATTCCAACTAAAATTCAAATCGTTGATCCACCAAGTGAAGTTGTTGCAGGTGTTAACTTTGACCTTCAACTTAGACTTGTTGATGACAATGGAAGAGTATCTGAAGAAGAAGACTTTAATACTGAAATTTCTGTAGACTTTACTTCTCTTTCTGGTGATCTTGCAGACCCTGCAAGATTTAGTAAAACAAATGCTAATGATAGAATTGTTTCATTTGTTAAAGGAAAGGGTGTCTTAAGTTTAGTTAGTCATAAGACTGCTGAAGACGTGACTATCAGTTTACGAGATCATGGAAAGATTCCTGAGCTTGAAGCGATTACCCAAAGAAGCATGAATATATCTGAAGTTAAAGTTGTTAGGATTGTTCCAGCAACTGCTGTTCGAATGCAGTTAGATAATCCTGATGATGCTACGACAGATGATACCGTTGAAGTTTTATCAAGACTTTATGACCAGTACGATAACTTTGCTTATAACTACACTTCAACTTGTCAGGCTCGTTTTGACGTCGTTGGTGATAATGGTGATGAAGTTTGGGTTTCTGAAGCAGCTACTCCAGCATCTAGAGAGAAGTATGGAGTTGCAATATTTTCAGCAGGTACAGGTAAACTTAATATAAGAGATACAAAAGTAGAGAATGTAACTATAACAATCTCTAACCTTGTAGCTGGTTGTGGGGGAATGACTAATCTTGGCTCTACTCAAGATGTTGCCTTCTCTGTTGGTGCCGTTCAGAAAATTGAACTTAGAGCACCTGTTCCTGATACAGTTAAAACAACAGATGAAATAAGTTTATTACTAGAAGCAACAGATGCTGGTGGTAACTTTACTTCTGCATATAATGGTAATGTTGGAATCTTATTTGACGGATCATGTTCAGCGTTTGTAAACCCTGCTGATCACGATGGAACAAGTAAAGTGTTTCTTGCCGCTGGGACAAAAACAATTAGAGTCTCAAATACTAACCTAGATAGAAAGGCCATTGAAGAATGTACTGTTCTTTTAGGATCAACAGCTAGTTCAACTGGACTAGATCTATCATCAACTCAGAAAATTTATTTTACTCCTGGTGACGCAAAACAATTCTCATTTCTTGCTAATAGCTATACTGGTGAAGTTGGCTGGGGAACAGCTGCGGCCCAGAGAAATCCTACAACTATAGAGGTTGAGGCCAGAGATACTTATGGAAACCCTGTTTCTACATATTCTGGTGGAGATGTAAGTATTGTATCTGATGGAAATACTGAAGTTTCTACTACTGATGCAGACTCAGGTACTAACGCAAAAGTTATTTCTATAAACTCATCAGGTAAGGGAACTGTTACTGTTTGGAATATTAAAAATGAAACAGCTAACTTAACTCTTACTGCAGGTCCTTCAGATATGAGACATACTACTGCAAATGCAGAGAATGTTGATATTGAAACATTGGGGATTTATACAGCGAGTATCTACTATAAGTGGGGTATCCCAAATTATATTGAAATAACTGAGCCTGTAGATGGGACTGTTGACTCGGCCATCTCTTTAACAGCTACTGCTTATGATTATGGAAATAATAAAGTTAATGATTACGGTTCGGCCTCTACGCCAATTAGTGATCTAGAGTTTGAATCAGACTCTGCAACTGCTGTTCTGTCTGGACCAATTGACTTCGTAAATGGTGAAGCAACTATAAATATACAAAATACTGTAGAAGAGACTGTAAATATTAATCTTGCAATGAGAACTGGAGTTACTCAATTTAAAAACTCTCAATCTCAAGATATAGATATTACTCATGCTACAAGAGCAAATAAAGATGTGTACTTTAAATGGGGTACTATAAATAGAAAATTTGTAATCACCGATCCTGCAGATACAAATGTAGATAATAATGCAAGATTAAGAGTTCAAGTTGTTGACCAGTATAACAACCCTGTTAGAGATTACGGGTGTTCTGGTGGAACAACAGATGTAAAATTAACTGTAAATGGTAACTCTAGAATTACAGATTCAGCTGTATTTGATCATACGAACTTAACTAATTATTCTGCTCTTCCTCAGGTTGAGTATGTAGATATAAAGTCACAAAGTGGTAGTTGTCCAATTGCTAGTCCAAGTGATGATGCCTCTTATGGTGATCTCTATGTCTATAATAGATCTATCTCTCCATTCGCTGCAGATTTTCAAACTGTTGGTATTACAATGGAAGACTCTGATGGTACAGGGTATTCTTTGACTCCTACTGGAGGAGTTATCTCTGTTAATTTTGCACCTGGTTCACGTACTCAGTATGTAATTAAAGATAGCGTTGGAACAGTTGATGATTCAATTAAGGTTCCAGTTCAGGCATTGGATCAATTTGATAACCTTGTTGTAAATTATACAGAAAATGATGCTGTTGAGTTTAGATGGATTGCTCAAAATAGTGCTGATATTGATTTAGATGCTGATGACAACCCAGTTACAACAACTGACAATAGAGCGCCTGGAGATTTATATATAGATTTCTTATCTGGTGATAGAGGAGAGGGATATATCTATCTCTCTGATACTGTATCTGAGTCAATAAGTGTTGGCCTTGAAAATAAGGCAGGATACGATACAAGTGCAACTGCTACAATTTTATTTAATTCAGGTGTTGTTACAAACTTTGCTATAGTACCACCGTCTGATCCATTAACAATTACAACTGATGACAAGGTTCTTTTTACAGCTCAAGCGCTGGATCAGTATGGAAATGTTAATACAAGTTATGAAACTGATATAAAAGTTGCAGTTAACAATAGTGCTGGGATTGTTACAAACCCTTCTGAAGTTGTTCCTGATAACTATACAACTGTTACAAATTTAAATGTTGATATTACTTCTGGTGAAGCTACTTTCTATGTTTACGATAGAGTAAAAGAAACAGTTACATTATCTTTTATAGATGAATTTGGTCGTACGCTAACTCTGCCAACTACTGATGTTGACTTCCTACACGGTAATCCTGTTAGTGTTGATATTGCAAAAGTAGGCTCTACTGATATAAATCCTCCAGGATCAATGTCAGCAAGTGTTAACGCTGATTCTCCTCAGGTTGTTCGTGTTGAAGTAAGAGATGTAAACGGAAATATCGCTGATACTTTTAGTGATGACGTAAACCTTGTTATTAGATCAGGTAACGCTGAATTGTATACAAACGTTCCTGGGCAGGATGATATTCCAAATACAGGAGTTAATCAGACGAGAGTCGTTAATATTGCTAGTGGTGTAGGTAATCTATATCTAAATACACGTGCAGTAGGTAGTGTTTCTCTTCATTTAGATGACAGTGTAGACTCTACAGGTTTAACTATGATTCCAGCAGCTGGAGACGCTGCTGTTGTTGCGAATGTTTCTCACGGTGCTGCAGAGAAATTCGCAATTATCCTTCCAAGTGATATTGCACTAACTCCTGGTCAATTAGGAAGTCTTCCAACTGCTGTCTATACAGGTAATACTGATAGTGATGTAGGCGTAACTGTTAACTCTTATGACCATTATAATAACTTGGCGACAGGATTCTCTGGTGATGTAATTTTAAATGTTACAAAGAATGCTGAAATTGATTCTTCATCTATTCCAGCTCTTTCTACTTATGTTGATACTAAGAATGTTAAACTAGCAATGGTTAGTGGTACTGCTAGTTTTGATATTTATGACTATCAAGTGGAAACAGGTGTTTCACTTTCACTAAATAGTAACTCTGGTACTAACTCAGCAGGGCTTAGTACTTCACATACAAGAATTGTTAACTTTACTTTTGGTGCTCCAAGCTATTTTGCAATCGTTAAGCCTCTATCTAATGGGATTGTAGATAATCCTTCAAGCGTAACTGTTGAAATTCGTGATCAAAGACATAATGTTATTACAAATGGATTTGAGGGGACTGTTGACTTTAATGTTAATGGGGATGCCTTCTTAAATGATGCTGCAGATATTAATTCTACAACTGGTTTAGTTGCGAGTCCTCTAAAGACTAGAACTATTAACTTTGCTTCTGGAAACAATGGGGTTGAAAGTATTGCCGTTTATGACAGAACTGCAGAGCTTGTAACGTTCTCACTTTCTTCAGCTTCTGAAACTGCTCCGGGGACATCAACTCCTGGTGTGACAGATTTAAAATTTCCAGCAGAACTAAAAAATCAAACATTTGATCCTGGTGCTGCTAAAGATTTTCAAATTCAAACGCCTGTCACTATAGATGGTGATGGTAACCATGTTACTGCTGATAACGCTCTTGTTGTTGAAGTTTGGGCATATGATAAATATGGAAACTTTAAAAATAACTACACTCAAGCTGATGCAATTCAATTACAGTTATCATTAAATGGTAAAGTTGTTGGTGCTGATGGTATTACTGCGATTACAGACGACAAAATCGACTTTGGAGGTAGTTTCCCTCAAGGTATTGGTAGAATAACTATTCGTGACCTAGTTGCTGAAACGATTGACCTTACTTTGGCCGATCACTTAAGTGCTGGTTTTACTGGTAATACTGTTCAGGTAAAGGTTCGCCATGGTGAGCCAGTTGATTTCATTATTACAAATGCTCTCGGTCGTAACGACACTGCTGATAATCCTACTTTTGCAACACGCGCAGATGTTGGAATAGAAGTTGAAGTTACAGCTCGTGATGCCTACACAAATACAGTCGAAAACTTTGCAGGAAAAGCGAATCTTGCATTTATCGCAGGACTATCTGGAACATCATTTCCAAGTGGAGCAACAATTAGCTCATGGACAGATGGTGTTGGTAAAATTATTTTCAATAAGACTGTTGTCGGAGATGTTACGGTAGAAGTTCAGGATCACGTTGATGCTCCTGTAATGGATAACTCTGATCCTCTAGCTCAAAAAACAATTACAATTGTTCACGGTCTTCCAAATAAATATGCTTTCATTACTCCTGCTGGCCCTATTGTCGCTGGTGATGAGATCCCTGTTACCATTGAGGCGCAAGATGTCCATGGGAATAAGGCCCTAAGTTATGATGGCGTTGGAAAAGATGTTCAAGTTGAGTATAGAAGTGGTGTAGGTACATTTAAAGATGGAGCCTCATTTGTAAGTGGACCTAAGACTTATCAATTTAGTTCTGGTGCTGCCACAGTTATCTTGAAGAAAGAAACATTTGCAGCAACTTCATTCCCTAATACAGATGAAACAATTCAATTAGGATTCTTAACTGCTTCAGATGGAACTCTTGATGTAACAGATACAGAGTCAATTATTTTTACTCCTGATGTTGCTGAAGAGCTTGTTGTTGTTATTGATCCTACATTAAATACTGCAGGTCTTGGACCATTTCCAATTGATAATGCTGTGACTCTAAGAGTTGAGGCCCGTGATCAATTTGGGAACTATAATGACTCTTACTCAGGAACAGTTAATGCTGCCACTGATAAAGATGCTTGGGTATTTCAAGATGGAACGGCCTGGGGAGCGCAGAATAGAACAATTAAAACTGCAAACTTTTCAGTGACTTCTGGTTTTGTAAATATCAAGGTCGCTGATTTAAAAGCTGAAACAAATGTTAACGTAACTTTAGATACTCCTATCGGTGGATCTATCTCTACTTTAACTCCTACTCAAATCGATTTCATGCATGGAGTAGGTACTGATTATACTCTTGTTTTTGTTGATCAACCTCTAGTAACTATTCCTGAGTTCTCTACAGATAAAGAGAGAGGATTACAGGTACGTGTTCTGGATCAAGGGGCAAATATTGTTCTCAACCATCCAAATCATGACGTAAGACTTACTCACAATGGTGTAGATTCAAACTTTACTGGTGACTTTGGTGGAGATGAAGGTCGAGTAACTGTAACAAATGGTACGGCAGATCTTTCATTTGATAGTAGAAGAATCGGTAATATTACATTAAGTATTGATCCGGCGCTTTATGATACAAACCTAGTTAGAAGTACTAAGACAGTAAAGATCGTACCAGGTACAGTGAGCCAATTTGTTATTGTTGGTTCGGCATCGTTCAGTGCAGATACGTTATTAATTTCAGATGCTGCATTTTCTCAGCCTGCTTGTGGAGCAGTTGTTCCTGGAGCGGCACCTTGTCCTAAGCCTACAGATATTTTAAAGATTGAGCCTCAAGATAAGTACGGAAACTTAAATGATATTGAAGGTGCTGGACAGGTTTATGAAGTTAGCCTAGAGGCAAAAGATACATCAACTCTTCAACAGAGATGGATTGAAAGTTTAAAAGTAATTGAAGGGAAGACATATCTTGCAGATGGGACAACTCTATTTAATCAGCAGCTTATTAGAGCTGAGGGAGTTCAGTTCACTCTATCTTCTCCAAATCCTACGACTCAAATAGATGAAGATGGAAACACTGTTACATTAGATATTTCTTCTGTTTTAAATTCAACAGTTATACCTGGACAGGCCGCAAAAGTTTGGGTTGTTCAACCTACCAATGGAACAATTGATAATCCAATTGATATCACAGTAGAAGTTCAAGATGGTCACGATATTGATGGAAATGGAAACGGTAACCTTGTTACGACTGCTCCAAATATGGCAGTAGACTTTACGTTAAGTTCTACCTCTGGGCTTCCTGTATGGAATGGTCTAGGAACAAGTGACCCTAGAGATACAGATACTACAGATTTAATCTCAACAGATACAATTACTATTAAGAAAGGTATTGGTGTATTCAAACTGGAAAATACTAAGGCCGAAAATGTTGATATAGGACTGACTGCTGCTCCTGGCGGAGTGACAAGTCGTTTTGATGATGGTGATAATGATATTTATTACTCTGTAGCAAATCAGACTAAGACAGTTACATTTGGAGCTGGTGTTCCTCACCACTATCAAATCGTTCCTCCTGCTGCCGGTTCATTATACGATGTTGCTGAGGGCGATAACTTAAAGAGATTTGATTTCCAAATACTTGCGTATGACCAAGGTAATAACTTTAAAAATAACGTTAATGGTACCGTTATAATTGATGTTACAAATCCAAATGGTGACGTAACTATTTATAACTCTGATGAATCTGAAAGTGGAACTAACACTTATACGGCAACATTAGTTAATGGTGTGGCCAATGTTAGCTTCACATCAACAACAAGTGGTGTTGCAAGCTTACAACTGAGAAAAGATACAGTTACACCAGACCCTGTTGGTATTGATGTTGATCCAACAGTCTATAACGTGAATGTGAATCCTGGACCAGTTGTTAAGCTTAAAATGGTTGATCCAACAGATATTAAAACAACAGCTTCGACTGATATTTCTGATGCTCCAGATGATGCTTTCTTAAATACTACTGCTGTTGTTGTTAGGGCCTACGACTTCTTTGATAACTTTAATAACTCATTTACTGGTTCAGTTATAACGCTAGCTACTGACTCTTCAGATATGGAGTCTGTAAAAGTCTCTGATCAATCAGATTCAATTGACCTAGCATTTAGTTCTGGTCAGGCATCACTACTTCTTAGAAATAGAAAAGCTGAAGTTGT
>NZ_JBFGYP010000093.1:0-12037 GCF_041587335.1 Halobacteriovorax sp. | reverse complement strand
TAAGTCAAAGGCCGCTAAGGAGATGGGAATCTCTAGAGAGGCCTTAAGAAAGAAGCTACTTCAGTCTTCGAGTGTTTTAGAGAGTGTTCAAGTTGAAACTAGCTCTAAAGAGAAAGAAGCCGCTTAATCTTTTACAAACTTAAATATAATAGACCTTTGCTTGGGACTATCTCTAAATTCACAGAGATAGATCCCTTGCCATGTCCCAAGAACTAATTCTGAATTATCTACAACGAAAGACATTGATTGATTTACTAGTAACGTCTTCATATGGGAAGGAGAGTCATCAGGACCTTCATCTGTATGTTTAATGAAAGGCAAGTTTCTTGGGGCGATATGATCTAAAAAGCATTCTAGGTCTTCTTTTGCTGATGGGTCATAGGATTCATTAATTGTAAGACCACAGCTCGTGTGAGTGATAAATAGATGGAGAACTCCACTTTGATTAGTCCGAACTGTTTTTGAAAGAGTCTTTTTGACCTCATTTGTAATATTATAAAATCTCTCACCATGCGTGCTTATTGTGATTGTTTGATAATTCAATTGACTTCCTTTCTTTATTTATTCACATTATTCTCAATATTTAGTCATTATATGTCGATACTCGTATATATCAATTTAAATTGGGAGAACCCCTTTGGGAATCATTGAGATCCTCTACCACCAGATTGGAATAAAAGATGTAATGGATATCTCCATTGTCGCTATTATTCTATATCAAATTCTTAGAATAGTTCAAGGAACACGAGCTCTTCAAGTTATGCTCGGCCTAGTTCTTGTTTTAGGACTTTACGGTGTGTCTCTCTATTATAAACTCTATTCTTTAAATTGGATTCTTACTCACTTTTTTGATTATTTTGTCATTATCTTTATTATACTTTTTCAAGATCAATTACGTTCTGCTCTTGCCAATGTTGGGACGGGGCGAAAAGTCTTAGGTATATTTAATAATAAATCTGAATATCTTGAAATTGAAGAAGTTGTAGAGGCCGCAGGAGTTTTAAGTCGAGAAAGAATCGGTGCTCTAATCGTATTTGAAAGAAGACATGGGTTAGAAAATATAGTTGGAACAGGAACTAGACTAGGGGCAGAAATACACTCTGATCTTATATATTCTGTTTTTCAACCCTCTTCACCGTTACATGATGGAGCAGTATTAATACAAGATGGTAAGCTTGCTGCGGCAGGTTGCTTTTTACCACTTTCTAATAATATCGAAATAGATAGACACCTTGGTACTAGGCATAGGGCAGCTCTTGGCATATCAGAAATTTCTGATGCTATTGTTGTCACTGTTAGTGAAGAAACAGGACGTATTAATATATGTCTCGATGGAATCTTCTATGCATGTGGAAATGAAAATCAACTGAGACAATACCTTAAGCATGTTTGGTCCAATGAAAAACTAGATGAAAAATTAAAACCTATTAAGCTCAAGGACTAGAATGAAAGGTTGGCAAAAGGTTCTAAAAAAGAATCATGAATATTCACGACACCTTTTAAAGTTTGTAAGTATATTATTTGCAGTTTTTATATGGTTTTACGTTCTAAACTCTGAACCGCAAGAAGTTACTCACTCAATGACTCTTCACTTGGTATCTCCATCTGGATTCAGTGTTTCAAATCTAACTCCAGAGAAGTTAAATGTTAAGATTAAAGGCTCTCGTGCATTCATTAGAACTATGGTTGAGAGAGAAGAAAACGTCTTTATAAAATTACAGAATTACCCATATAAGAAGAAGGGTGGCTTCAATATATTCCTCTCTCCTGAGGACATTGCAGTACCTTTTGGTGTCCAGGTTGTCGATGTGAAGCCTGATAAATTTAAAGTGGAATTACAAAAAGAAATAAGAAAGAATGTTCCTGTAAAAATGAACCTTGTAGGGTCAATACCAAGTGACTTAAAGTTAATGGAAACAAGTATTGAGCCTTCAGAAGTTTTGATTTCCGGACCAATAGAAGTGATGAGAAAGATATCAAAAGTACAAACAGCTCCAATTGATATATCTACACTTGAAGGCTCTGGTGAAATGAAAATTGCTCTTGCAGATATTGACCCAAGGGTAGAATCTAAGAGGGCGACAGCTCTTGATTTCTCATATGTTGTTAAACCCCGTAAGGCGAACTTAACACTCAAGAAAATAAAAATTAGATTCTTATCCAGTTCAAGTAACGTGAAGTCAAAAACTAGATACGTATCACTTGATGTTCTTGCTCCTGAAGGAGTTCGTCTAACAGCATCAAGTGTTCAGGTTATTGCAGATGTTCCTGACAAGAAAGGGGTGCATCGTGTTAAGTTACGTGCAAAGCTGCCTGAGGGGATTCACCTTTTGCAAATCAACCCCCAATCTATTAATGTAAGTAATCGATAATATATATGTTTCTAGGAATAACAGGCCCATTAACAGAGGCCATATAAGAGGAAAGTATGTCGGAAAGAAAACTTTTTGGTACAGATGGTATTCGTGGTAAAGCAAATGTTTACCCTATGACTCCTGAAATTGCGACAGCTCTTGGAAGAGCAGTTACTCATTATTTTCAAGGTCACACTAAAAGAAAAAAACCTTTAATTATTGTAGGTAAAGATACTCGTCTTAGCTGCTATATGTTTGAGCAGGCCTTCGCTGCAGGTGTTTGTTCTCAAGGTGGAGAAGTTATTTTAACTGGTCCTCTTCCAACTCCTGGGGTCGCCTTTGTAACTGAGTCTATGAGAGCGGATGCAGGGATAATGATAAGTGCTTCACATAACCATTATTCAGATAATGGAATTAAAATTTTTGACTCTGTTGGTAATAAGCTTCCTGATGAAGTTGAGCTTGAGCTAGAAGAGCTTGTCTTAAATCTACAGCTAATGCCTGTAAAAATTGGTGGAGAGCTTGGAAATGCAAAGAGACTTAAAGAAGTATTTGGTAGATATTTAGTAAATGTAAAATCAACTCTAGATAATAGCTGTAAGCTTGATAATATGAGAGTTGTTCTAGACTGTGCTAATGGTGCAGGGTATAGAGTTGCTCCTATGATGTTTGACGAACTAGGTGCAGAAGTTATTTCAATCGGCGTAAGTCCTAATGGTCAAAATATAAACTCTGGCTGTGGGTCTCTTCATCCTGAGTTAGCATGTGAAAATGTCAAAAAATATAGAGCAGACATTGGAATATGTTTAGATGGTGATGCTGATAGATTGACTGTTATCGATCAAGATGGAGACGTTGTTAACGGTGACGCTCTAATTGGATTATTTGCAAAGTTTCTTCTTGATACTGGCAAAATGAAAAAAGGTGACACTGTTGTTGGAACAGTTATGTCTAACCTTGGATTAGAAAATTATATAAAATCACTTGGTCTAAAGTTCCATAGAACTAAAGTTGGTGATAGATACATTGTAGAATATATGCGAGACCATAAATGTGTCCTAGGTGGAGAGCCTTCTGGACATGTTATCTTTGGTGAATATGCCACTACAGGTGATGGTTGTCTTGCAGCGCTTAAGGCCATAGAAGCAATGAAATTCTATGATAAATCAATTAAAGAGCTTATAAAGGAAGTTAATCTTTACCCACAACTTTTACAGAATAAAGTTGTTAAAGAGAAAACACCTTTTAAAGATATACCTGTTTTTCAAACAGCTTTAAAGGCAGCTGAGAAGTCTCTTGGTGATCGTGGAAGAATTCTTGTACGTTATTCCGGAACAGAGCCTCTCGTTAGAGTTATGGTTGAAGGTGAAAAATTAGAAGACATCCAAGAGATTTGCGATAATTTAATAAATATTTTAACACAAGAACTTGGTAGTTAGGGAGCAGTAATGAAAGCAAGATTAGGCGTTAATATCGATCATGTGGCAACTTTAAGACAGGCCAGGGGAGAAAATTACCCTAGTATCGTAGACGCTGCTAATACAGTTCTTCGAGATGGTGCAGATCAAATCACAATTCACTTGAGAGAAGATCGTAGACATATTCAAGATACTGATGTTGAAGCTGTTCACTTAGTAACTAAAAAATTTGGAAAGCCATTAAATTTAGAAATGGGATGTAATGATGAAATCGTTGAGATCGCAGTAGCAACTGCTCCTAGCTGGATTTGTCTTGTTCCTGAAAAACGTGAAGAGAAAACGACTGAGGGTGGTTTAGACCTAAAAAATAAAGCAAATTTTGATAAAGTGTTATCTACTTGTAAGTATCTTAAGTCAAAAGTTGCTGGCCTAAAGATTTCATTATTTCTTGAAGGTGACATTGAAACACTAACATTAGCAAGTGAAATGCCTATTGACGCTGTTGAGGTTCATACTGGTGATTACGCGCGCGCTTTTTTAAATAATGAGAGTTACGATAGTTATATTTCACAATATAAAAACGCAAAAGTTTTTCTAACTTCAAAAAAGATAGGTTGTCATGCAGGGCATGGACTTACTTCTGAGAGTCTTATTCCTCTTCTGGAGAATAATTTATTTGAAGAGTATAACATTGGTCACTGGATCGTTTGTCAGGCGTTATTTGATGGACTTTCAAAAGTTGTTAGAGATATGGTTACTTGTATGAATGATTACCCTTACAGTCTAAAGGATTAGAAAATGAGAGTTGTTGATATAAATGAAATGAAAGAAATTGAAAAAACTTCAATCGAAGAGTTTGGTTTTTCAGAATCACTTATAATTGAAAATGTTGGGACAAGAGGTGCCGACTTTATTGAAGAAACTATATTAGAAGAACTTGAATATGTTGGAGAAATTGTACTTCTTGTAGGAAGAGGAAATAATGCAGCTGATGGTCTTGCGATTTCTAGAAATTTAGTAAATAGAGGTCATAGAGTAAGAGCTTTTATTCTTTTTCCTGACGATGAGCAGTCAAGTGAAGAACAGCAAAAACAAGTTCACTTAGCTAAGTCTTACGGCGTAAGAATTAATGAAGTTAGAAATATTAATCAAGTACAAAGTTACTTTGAAGAAACTCAAGAACACTATATTGTAATTGATGCCGTTCTTGGTACTGGTTTTAAACTACCTCTTTCACAGTATCTCTTTGAACTCTTTAATTGCGTAAATGATTCAAACAGTATCACTGTCGCTATTGATATACCTTCTGGGATTACTGCTAATATTGGTGCAAAGAGTTCTGTTGCAATTAGAGCAGATTTTACACTAGCTATTGGTCTCCCAAAAACTGGTCATTATATAGATGAGGGAGCAAGACACTCAGGTCAAGTTCTAACTCTTGATGTAGGGTTCCCAAGGTCTCTCTTAAGTGGAGGAGATAAAGCTCTTCTTACTCCTGAAATTATTGGAAACTCATTCGGCGCAAGAAATAAATTTGCCCATAAAAACTCTTTTGGACATACTCTCGTTGTTGGTGGGTCTCCAGGGCTTACTGGTGCCTGTATTATGGCATCTACTGGTGCTCTTAAAGTAGGATCAGGCCTTGTTACTGCGGCAACTTGGAAAGAATGTTACTACGAACTTACGGGTAGATCTTTACCTGAAATCATGACTGGTTTAATTCCTTCAAGTGCTGAAGATAAAGAAAGCATTATCGGTGAGCTAGATCGTTATGATGCCGTCGTTATTGGTCCAGGCCTTGGTGTTAATGATATCTCTAGAGGGATTGTTGTTGAACTCTTAAGCCAATTTGCTGGTCCTGTTGTTGTTGATGCAGATGCCATTAAAGTTTTAGATTTAACAAAAGATGTAGAACTTCTTCACAATAGAAAGTATCCAACTATTTTTACTCCTCATATGGGAGAGTTTGCAAAGTTTACTGGTGCAAGTGTTGATGAAGTTTTACAAAGACCAATTGATTATTTAAAAGAAGTCGTTGATAGAACGAACTCGTGTTTCATTATGAAAGGTCCTTGTTCATTTCTAGGCTTTCCAAATGGTAATGTATTTATTAATTATTATCCTAATGATGGTATGGCCACTGGTGGCTCTGGAGACGTTCTCGCTGGAATACTAGGTGGTTTACTTGCACAAAATCCTTTGGATAGATCACAAAGTGGAATTTTCGTCGATAAGAGCATGCTCTATCAGGCCATCTGTCTTGGTGTAGGAGCTCATACTATTGCAGGGAAGATTTCTGCTCAAAACTATGGTGTTCGTGCAATGACTGCAACTTCTATACTTGAACATCTATCTGATGCTTTCAAAGAATTAAACGAAGAAGATATTTACTAGTAGGGAAAAGTGAAGCTTATAAAAAAATGGAATGATATTTTTGAAGGTGATTTAGAAAGTTTTTCTAAAGAGCTTAAAACTATCATTCCAGGCCCTGCAGCAATTGTGCTTTCTGGTCCTGTTGGTGCGGGGAAGACGACTTTCACAAAGTTTTTTATAGGAGAGGATCAGGATGTTGAAGTCTGCTCTCCGACATACTCTGTAGTTAATGAAAACGGCAATTGCGCTCATGCGGATTTCTATCGACTAAAGAGTAGTGAAGAGGTCGTTCACCTCGAGTTAGAGCTTTATTTAGAAGATAAAGAATATTTTTTAGTAGAGTGGGGAAGTCCATACCTTAAAGAAATTTCTCGAAATTTAGATGATGACTGGCAAGTGTATGAGCTCGTTTTTGAAATAAACTCAAAAGAAGATGACAAAAGCGGTACTTTTTCAAGAAATATTCAACTATTTCACCATTTTTAACCACCTTTTATTGAATACTTGAGTACATAGGGCGGAAAAATATTCCGAGGAAAAAACACGGTTTTTTCCAATAAAGTCTGTCTTTTAACCTTAAGATAATAAAAAGTTCTTGATAAAAAGACTCTAACTCTCTAGATTTACTCAATGTTAAAAAAAGAAAAGCTCAAGTATTTCTTAATTTAATAAATAAAGAAAAAAAGGTTAGTTTTTAAACCGAAATCAAGTTGACTTAGGACGCCTGAACTTGTCATACTATTTACGAAAGATTGGTTTTAAATAATCAATTTTTTGGGAAAGCACAGGAAGCGAACCCAGCAAGAGAGCAACACACAAGTAAACACAAACTTGTATTATGCAACTACACCGAGCTATTAAGCTTTTAATTGGATTTATGGAGGAAGACCAATGAGACTCACTTCTAAAGGACGTTACGCAGTAAGAGCAATGCTTGACCTAACTACCCATTCAAACGGGAACCCTGTTAGACTTCAAGAAATTTCTCAAAGACAAAACATTTCACTTCACTACTTAGAACAACTTTTCAGAAAGCTTAGAAATGGGCAAGCTGTTAAGTCTGTAAGAGGACCGGGTGGTGGTTATGTACTTGCTAGAAGCATGGACCAAATCACTATGAAGGACATTCTTGAGTGTGTGGGTGAGAATATTAACCCAGCTAAGGATATTCTAGGGACTGAAGCAGAGACTTCATCTACAGTAGAATTCCACCTGTCTAAGAATTATTTTCAAAATCTAGGCGTAATCATGAGCGAGTACTTGTCAACGACATCTCTTGGTGATTTAATGCGCAAATCTAATGAGATTGAAATTGAAACGAAGACGGAGCAGGCCACTACTCAAAGTGAAGTTACTAATACGACAACACTTGAGAATACAATTGGAATGACTTCCGCAATTAGGAATCCAATTGGCGAGATTAATCAATAACAGATATTATTTCGATTATAATGCAACATCCCCGTTGGCGAAATCAGTTCATGACTGGCTTTCCAACGGGGATTTGCTTTTTGCAAACCCTTCTTCAATTCATAGTTCTGGTAAAAAATCTAAACGCTTCATAAATGAGACTAAGAATTTTCTAAGAGAAACTTTCTCAGTTCCAGTTGATTATAAATTATTCTTTCATTCTGGTGCCTCTGAGGGCATTAACTCTCTAGTTAAGGGATTTGCTCAAAAGTTTTATGCAAGCGGCGAGAGAGTGCATTTTGTACACTCTGCAGTTGATCATAGTTGTGTTTACAATCTCAAAGATGAATTAGAACTTTACGGCCATAAAGTTTCAACATTTGGTGTTGATAAGAATGGTGACTATGATATCGAAGAAGTTATTTCTCTTTTAAATACGACTAATGGACCTAAGCTTTTAAACTTTACTTGGGTAAATAACGAGAATGGAGTTGTTTGGGATCTAGATGACCTTACAAGAATCAAAGATGAAACAAATTGTTCTATTCATGTTGATGCCGTTCAGTCTGTTGGTAAAATAGAAAATTGGAATCAGTTAAATAAAATCATAGATGCATACACTTTCTCTGGACATAAGTTTGGAGCAATGAAAGGTGTTGGTTTTTCTTTTGTAAAAGAAACTTTTCCTTTTTGTTCACTCATTCGTGGTGGTGGGCAACAAGAAGGAATGCGCTCTGGAACTGAGAATACTACAGGTATTTATTCTATAAAGTTAGCTCTTGAAGATGTTTTAAAGAATCAAAACTATGATGAACTTTATAATGCTAAAAAACTTATTGAAGATTCTATCGAAGAGCATCTCTCTGGTGAATCTAGAGTAATATCTAAAGATTCTAAGAGAAGAAATGGAAATACTATTTATCTTATTCTTCCGGGTCGAAAAGCAGATATTCTCATCACTGCTTTTGATCTTGCAAGAATGGATGTTAGCTCAGGTTCTGCCTGCTCATCTGGCGCAGTTCTTCCAAGTCGTGTTTTACTTTCTATGGGAGTTAATGAAGAAGATGCTAAGTCTGCACTTCGTTTTTCCTTCTCCTATGAGCTATGCTTAGAGGAAAGTAAAGAGTATTCTGAAAAAATAATTTCAGTCTTAAAAAGATTTTCTTAAATCTCAAATCTACCTCTATTATTGCCTTTTCATTCTTGACATTTTTTAGAGCCTTTGCTGTAGGGGGCTTAAAGTAAAAAAAAATAAAAAAACCTTTAAATAAAGGTGTTAAAGGTATTGCCAAGTTAAAATAAATCCGTCACCATTATATTTATAAACCCAATGTACGGAGGCATTTATGAACAAGAAAGAATTATTAGAAGCAATCCTTAAGAACAAAGAATTAGGAACAATGACTAAGAAAGACGCTGAGCTTTTCCTTAACACTACTATTGATACTATCAAGAAAACTGTTAAAAAAGGTGAAGATGTTTCTCTAATCGGTTTTGGTTCTTTCTCTAAAGTAAGAAGAGCTGCTAGAGCAGGTGTTAACCCAGCGACTGGTGAGAAGATTAAAATTAAAGCAAAAAATCTTCCAAAGTTTAAGCCAGGTAAAGCTTGGAAAGATATGTTCTAATTTTGGTTTTACCAAAAAAGAATATGGAGGGCCTTTAGAGGCCCTTTTTTTTTGCCATTTTTTTCAATATATTTCTAACTCACTAATATTTGAATCAACTTTCTACAATCTTCTAAATAAGAGTCCTAATTTACTCCTTTAAACGTTGACTAGATAACTTAATCTTTATAGTAATTGTTTACTCAAAAATACTTATTCTATAGAGGATTTCATATGAAGATTTTAGCTATTGTTGCATTCATTACACTTTCACTAACAAGTGTTTCAGCAAGAAACTCTAACCCTCGCCATAAACTTACTGTGACAATGGAAAATTATGTTCTTCAAGAACAGATTGGACAAGAGCTCCACAGGTTAGTAATTGATTTTCATCCATTCTTTGATTTTAGATTTGGTTGTACTGTTGGAGATGTTGAAGATTATCCATGTGCACATAAAAAAGCCTTTAATACACTAGAGCAAATTCTTATCATTCATCCTGACTTACATTCGGCCTCGAATGAATACCTTTCTTGGATCATGGTACAAGCAATGGCCAAGATGGTTTTAGAGAAGAGATATCAGCTTGCTAAGTACCCTAGAATAAAGGTCATAGAGATTGAGCAGATGGTGATGCTAACGGCTCAAAAGTTTTGGAATCAACTAAACCCTCCTATGTCCGATGATTTAGATTTATATAGAACTTCAGATTATAATATTGCTTTCACCTTAGATCTTTCAGTTCTTTCATTTACTAAGGCCTATAATCAAAATCCTAGAATTAACTTCTATAATAAAGTTGCTCTTAGAGCGACAAGGTATGATGGGGTCTATTTATCAGTTAGTGATATTATTGAAAGTGGAAACTTTTCAGAAAATGAGAAAGAGATTGCACGAAATATCCTCGTTGATTTCGAACACTCTCTCTAATCCTTTATAGGGCGATATAAATTGTATCGCCTTCTATTTTTATAGAATCCTCTTCTAAGAATAACTTTAAAATCATTAACGTCATTGTCTTGGCCGGAACGCCCGCAATAGTAGCTTTAGCTACACTTATTTTTAAAATATGTTTTTCTTCATCATGGACGACTTGACCATTTACCTTAAGATTTAAATGAAAGAAGATCTTTATTCTTGAGCGGATATCAAAATACTTATTTCTGATATCAACCTTAACAAACTTGATATCTTCTAAGTCGACGAGCCCTTTATTGTTAAGATTGATTTTTGGAACTTCATTAAACTCTGAGAATTCATCCAAGAAGATATGTGCCTGCTGTAAACATCCCTCTATAAAGTCATTAATATCAAAACGAGTTTTTACTCCATTGGTACAGTCGGCCTTAAGTTTCTCAACTTGAGTTTTTCCACCATTAGAAGTGAAGATAATCTTTGAAGCATCTATGGCAATAGTCTCTGGGGAGATTAGTGCTGTCGTATTATTAGTGAGTATATTCATACTTTGATTTATTAGCTGTGCTTGTTCTGATTCAAGAACACCATTCTTTAAACAAACAATATCAATATCAGTTGAGGTGTCTCCTTTTGGGTCACAACTACCTTTAAGATTCTTTGAAGAGACGGTAGTATCCTCATTACCTGTCTTTATGTAAGGAACATCAAAAAACATTTCTTCTTTATCAAAGTTAATCAATGCATCTTTTAAAAATAAATGATCTAGAGTTATAAGAGGGTTATCTAGGGCCAAGGAAGTTTTATATGTAACAAATGAAACTTTAGCGGAGAATTGTTGATCTTTAATTTCAACACTTCCTTTTAATAATTTCCCATTGTCCTCTGCTTGAAATTCATTGCCGCCAAAATCTACATTTAGCTCTGAGGCAGATATCTTTCCTAGAGTGGTGCCGTTTTCTTTATTAGTAGTGATATTTAAATCAGATATTTTAATGATTTCTCTCTTAGCATAAGATGATGTCGCTAGAGAGAAGAAGCAAAGCACTTGTACGAATATTTTAGTCATAAATTTTCCTTATAACTAAATTAGATCAAATAAATTACATTTTTAGAACAATTCTTTTCTGTCATCTGAGTGGATTTATTCGTGAGGGAGAAAGTATTGAGATGTGAAAAATGAAACTGGGTAGTTTATAACTTCTCTTAAGTAATATGCTAAATCATCGTACCATGAGTTATCAAGCTCTTGTATTGTAATAATTAGTGCTTCTATCCAATAATAGTATAGGTGAGGGTGGATCTTAAGACCGCCTATATTGTGCACTTTAGAAAGACGCGATATTTGGCTTTTTGCAAATTCATCTTTGTGTAGGTAGCTAAATAAAATGTTAACTCCATTTATAAGAGCTTTTTCTTGATATTTGAAATCTGTATCTTTAAAGTATGCTTCAATTTCTGGATTTAAGAGAAATAAGTTCTGATAGAATTTTTTTGCAAAAGCTATATTATTTCTGGCCCGCAAGTAGCTTCCCTCCGCCTTACTAACTTTTTCATCCCATGATTTTTTTCTTTCTTTCATCATATTCAGGTCTCGTGTTTATGACTTTATAAAATATTTTATGATATTAGTTTCTATTGTATCACTACTTGTAGATATATCATGAGGTGGTGCTTATATGCTGAAGAATTAAGCTTGCATTAAATTTCTAAGCCCACTGCTTGATAAAAGCAGTCATGTATAAGGTTTAGACACTATTGGTCATTTAAGTTGTTGATAATACATAAGGTTTTTTGGAATAGATCTTGCTTCATATTAGGCGGGCGAGGTGTTAGATGAAAAATATTCCTTTAATCGTAGCAATGTTAATGAGTGGAATTAGTCTGGATGCAAAACAGGTTAAGAATATTCATATAAAGACAACGTATAAGCGTTCTAAGAAAATTTGGGGTGTCTACACTT
>NZ_JBFGYP010000092.1:0-12074 GCF_041587335.1 Halobacteriovorax sp. | reverse complement strand
CCACGAATCATTGCAAAACTTTCTGCTGAATCAAAAAAAGATGCACCCTTAGCACAAGTCACTGTCTGTTTTCCTGCGTTAATAAGGTCTGCATCTACATTTTCTTCTGTAGGAAACTCACCCATACCAAGAAGTCCATTCTCAGACTGAAGCATAATTTCAATATCATTAGGAACATAGTTTGCTACTAACGTTGGAATACCAATTCCTAAGTTTACATAGAAGCCATCTTTTAATTCTCTAGCAATTCTCTGAGCTATCTGCTCTTTACTTAGTGCCATATCATCACCTACTTAGTTTTGTTTTACTGTTCTTTGTTCAATCCTCTTTTCAAACTTACCTTTAATTACGCGGTTGACGTAAATACCAGGTACTTGAATTTCATTAGGATCTAACTCACCTGCTTCAACGATCTCTTCAACTTCAACAACTGTAATTTTTCCAGCAGTAGCAATCATTGAGTTAAAGTTTCTAGCAGTACTTCTAAATATAAGATTACCTTGAGTATCGGCCTTCCATGCCTTAACTAAGGCAAAGTCTGCTTTAGGATAGGCCTCTTCAAGAACATACATTCTTCCATTAAATTCTTTAGTCTCTTTGCCTTCAGCAACTTGAGTACCGTATCCAGTGGCAGTATAAAAACCAGGAATCCCAGCACCGGTAGCTCTAATTTTCTCGGCCAGAGTACCTTGTGGAGTTAAAATCACTTCCATTTGACCACTGAGAAACAGTTCTTCAAATAGTTTATTTTCTCCAACGTAAGACCCAATCATTGTTTTGATCTGTCTTTTTTCTAGTAGTTTTCCAAGTCCAAAACCATCAACACCTGCATTGTTTGAAATACAAGTTAAACCTGTAACTCCAGAGTCAGCAACTTTATCAATTAGTCCCTCAGGTATTCCACAAAGACCAAAACCACCTACCATTAGTAGTTGATTGTCAGAAATCCCTGCTAGGGCCTCATCATAAGTTTTAACAACTTTATTTAATCCTTTCATCTTAACCTCTTTCTAAAGAAATTCTTTTAACTTATCAGAACTACTCTTCTCAACTTCAGCATGAAGTGAACCACCATGAGAGTCCATTGTTACAACAACAGGAAAATCTTTTACAGTAAGTTCCCAAATGGCCTCTGGAGAACCTAGGTCAGTCCAGAATACATCATCAACTGATTCAATTTTCTCAGCTAATACTTGAGCTGCCCCACCTATAGCATGAAAGTAAACACAGCCGTAATCCATACACCCTTGAAGTGTTTTAGGACCCATTCCACCTTTACCAATAACACCGAGAATTCCATGATCTCTCATAACTTCCCACTGATAAGGTTCTTCTCTGATCGAAGTAGTAGGACCTGCGGCCTTAACTTCATACTTTCCAGTTTTTTTATCTTGGATAACAACTGGACCACAGTGATAAATAATCTGATTATTAAAATCGACAGGAGGTTTAGTTCCATCATGTAATCTCTTATGAACGGCATCTCTACCAGTGTACATTTTTCCAGAGATTAGAACCATATCACCTACGCGAAGCTCTCTAATTTGTTCTTTATTAAATGGATAATCTATTCTTTTCATTATTACCTCTTAGTAAAGCCAGTTTTTAATTTTGTTAGATTTGTCTAGAGAAACACCTTGTCTTCTATAGGCCCAACACATGTACGAAACAGATACAAAGAAACTTGCAGGAAGACGATTAAGCGCTCCCACTTTACAACCAAGAAGTGTAGTCTTACCACCAAACCCCATAGGTCCTATTCCTAACTTGTTTGCTGTTTCAACAATATCTTTTTCAAGTGCAGCAAGTTCAGGTACAGAGTTCGTGTCATCGAGTTTTCTTAGTAATTGCTCTTTAGAGAATACATAACCAGCACCTCTATCTCCACCGATAGTTACGCCAAGAACACCTGGTCCACATCCCTTACCTTGAGCTTTTACAATCGCGTCTAGAATAACTTTTCTAACACCATCAAGATCACGACCTGCTTCTAAAGCAGTATTTGGAAGAGAATATTGTGCACCAACATTTTCACAGCCTCCACCTTTTAGCATTAACTTCACTTCAACTGTTTTCTTTGAATGCTCGTGAAAATGCATATCTGGATGACCAGGGCCAATATTCATAGTCTCATTCTTACCAGTTAATGAATCTACTGAATTTTGTCTTAGGTAACCAACTTCAGTGGCCTTTACAACGGCCTTATGTACAATTTTTGTAAATTTAGTTTGATTGAATCCTGGAGGGTGAGAAATATAAAAAAGAATTGTTCCCGTATCCTGACATAATGGCTGAGACTTTCTTTTAGCAAGTTCAATATTTGCTTTAATAATCCCCATAGCATATTCAGCTGTAGTATTCTTTTCTTCTCTAGCGAGGGCCTCTAGAACTACCTTTTGAATGTCGTCAGGAATTTCAGCAGAAGTTGATCTAATCAACTCTAAAATTGAGTCAAAAAGAATAGCATCAGTATTGATATTTTTAACTACTGTTTTCTTTGCTTTCGCTTTTATAGGAGATTTTTTAGCAGCTACTTTTTTAATAGCTTTTTTCGCGACTTTCTTAGTTGCTTTCTTTGCAACTTTTTTAGTGGCCTTCTTAGCAACTTTTTTCTTTGTAGCTTTTTTAGCTACTTTCTTAGTCGCCTTTTTTGCAACTTTTTTCTTAGCTGCCTTTTTTGCTACTTTCTTAGTTACCTTTTTTGCAACTTTCTTAGTTACCTTTTTTGCAACTTTCTTAGCAACCTTTTTCTTTGCGGCTTTCTTTGCAACCTTCTTCTTAGCAGATTTAATTGCTACTACTTTTTTAGCTGCTTTCTTAGCGACTTTCTTAGTTGCTTTTTTAGCTGCTTTTTTCGCTACCTTCTTCTTTGCCATAGCTAAGACTCCTCTTCTCTATAATTTATTGAGTTTAGTATCAAATAATTGTAATTTCAGTTTTAGAAAGTATAACAATGGCCTTTGTTATTGCCTAGTTATATTCTTACTTTGTCATTGGCGAAGGTTCCCATTTCGGCTATTGTGTAGCCTATGATTTCATTAAGTGGATTAAATGCTGCACAAAGACAAGCAGCCGATACAATTGAAGGCCCAGTATTAATTCTGGCCGGTGCAGGTAGTGGTAAAACTAGAACCATTACATATCGTATCGCCCACATGGTAGATAATCTCCACATAGATCAAAAGTCTATTCTAGCGGTAAGTTTCACTAATAAAGCCGCTAAAGAGATGCGAGAAAGAATCATAGGTCTTTTAGGAAAAAAGAAGGCACGTGGCTTAACGATGGCAACGTTTCATTCCCTCGGGGTAAAAATCCTTAAGAAGGAAATAACGAGGCTTGGTTACCATAAGAGTTTCTCCATTTATGACTCAGCTGATCAATCATCAATTATGAGAGAAGCGCTTAAGAGCTTTAAGGCCGGAAAGCAATTTGATCAAAAAATCATTATGTCTAAAATTGGAAAACTCAAAAACCAAGGAATAGGACCTGATGAGTACGCTGATAGTGAATACTTTGATGACGAAGACCCATACGACCACGCAACACACTATGTTTATGAATTTTACCAAGATAAGCTTAAATTCTATAATGCAATAGACTTTGACGATATCTTATTTCTCACAGTTAAGCTTTTTACTGATTTTCCAGAAGTGGCCAGAGAATATTCAGAACAATTTAAGTATATAATGGTCGATGAGTATCAGGATACTAACTCTCTACAATTTGATTTAATCTCAGGTCTGACCTCTACTCATAATAATCTATGTGTAGTTGGTGATGATGATCAAGCCATTTACTCATTTAGAGGCGCAGATATTACAAATATTCTAAGCTTTGAAAGAATGTTTCCTGGAGCAAAAGTCGTTAAGTTAGAAGAAAACTATAGGTCAGTCAGCCCTATCTTAGAACTTGCAAATAAAGTAATAAAAGAAAATATCAATAGAAGAGATAAGACTCTATGGTCACAGAAACAGAGCCCTAGTAAACCTTTTCTTTGGTCAATGGCAAATACTGAACATGAAGCTGAAGTGATTGCTGATGAAGTATCAAAGCACCAATCAAATGGTGGACACTTAGGCGATATAGCTATTCTCTATAGATCCAATACTCAGGCTCAGCCTTTTGAAGAAATTTTTAGAATGAATCAGATTCCCTATACAATTATTGGTGGTCAGAAGTTCTATGAAAAGAAAGAAGTTAAAGACCTTATGGCCTACTTAACTGTGATTCTTAATCCAAAAGATCAGCTACAACTTAGAAGAATATTAAATGTTCCAAATAGAGGGATTGGTTCTAGAACACTAGAAAAATATCTAGAAAAATCAGAAGCAGAAAACTTAACTCTATACGAAACTCTTCATCAACATCCAAATGTTGACCCTAATAGAGAGAAACATATTAGAGAGTTCACCTCAACAATTTCTAAATTTAAAGAAATTTTTGAACAGCACCCACTTCCTCAAGCAATAAGTAAACTTGTTGAAGATATTAACTTCTATCAATTTATAGAAAGATCATATGATAGTGCAAAACAAGTTGAACGTAGAAGAAATGATGTTCACTTTTTCATTGAATCTGCTGAGAGATTTGTTAAATATAATGGCGCTCATGCCACACTAAAGAACTTTGTTGAAAAACTACTCTTGCAAGACAATCAAGATACTGAGGAAGACGAAGATGATGATATTAGAAAAAATGAAGTCACTATGATGACTTTTCATTCATCTAAAGGACTTGAATTCGATACAGTTTATATGGTTGGAGTTGAAGAAGAGAGTCTACCTCATAAGAATACCATTAAAAATGGTGAAGATATTTCAGAAGAAAGAAGACTTTGTTATGTTGGTATTACTAGAGCACAAGAAAAGCTTATAATGACTTACTGTAAAGAGCGAAAAATCTATGGAAAAGAAACCCCTAGATTTGTAAGTAGATTCATCAATGAATTAGATAAAGATGGCTTCTGTGTACATCAAGACAGAACAACTTTTGGTCATATGAGTGAAGAAGAAGCCGACGATTATAAGAAAGGATTCTTTGCTAACTTAATCGACGGCCTAGATGATGATTCAATAAATTGAATTAGCTTTTCGTCACACATTCACTAGATTTAGAAAGGACAATAATAGAGTCAAAAGAAAAATCAACTGTTGATAGCCTACTGAATCTTATCTCTGTACCATCATCATTTAAAACAATGGATTTACTAGGGTCACCAGTGAGAGTAACGACTTCCTCATCTTGAGAAATACATGATTTTTGATTATCATATACTATCATAATTTTTCCATCACCAAGATCAGTTACCTCAGCAACATCTTCAACATAGTTGGCTATTGTTAAATCATCACGATAAGGAAATGTATAAACACGATTTATCAAAACATTATCTTCAAGCTTAAAATATAATCCAATAAGAGCATTACCAGTAGTTTCATAGAAGAGAACATACTCTCCAGAGAAATCTTTACCATCAATTAGAAACTTATTAGCGCTAACAGCAGGAGTTAACGACTTAGGCGTTGATGATTCTTCATTACTTTTACACGAGATAAAACTAAACAACATAATAACTACTAAAATTATTTTATACAAAATGGTCCTCCATTGTTGGTTTTAAAGCCTATCGACAAAGTAGAAGTTAAAAGTGAGTAGACGATTCAAAATCAAAACCAATTCAGAGTAGACTCTAAATAAATCTTAATTTTGAAACTTTAAACAATAGAAATTTGGAAAATATATTTTAATAGATGAAGATAAATTGATGTTCACAATTCACAAGGTATATTCACTTTCGAGGAAATAAAAAGGCCATCCTTGGCCAATTTGCTTTTAAGCATAAAGCTACCATCCTTGGAGCTTTAATCTTTTGAATAATTTATAACTAATGTTTTTCTTTCTATAAAAGGTAATACGCTCAATATTGAATCAAGTGCATCACTTTTAAAAGTATAATTTACATTTTTAATTTTTCTACAATCGATCTTATTGGATTCTAAAATTTCTTTAAGATAATGCTCAGATGATGATCCAAAACTAACAACACTTTTTTCTATAGTATAAATCTTTTTCTCTAAATTCTTTATTAAACCTTTTGAATAACAACCCTTAGGATTTAAGGTAAGAGAATGTGAGCAACTCGTAAACAAGAAAATCAAAATTAAATATTTCACTGTCGAACTCCGTATCCACGAATTTCAAAACGAACAGGTTTATACATACCAAGAGTTACATATGTCCAAAAGACGTCCATAAATTCTTGATACTCACGAACCTCAACCCTAGCAGCCGAAATAAGTCCATCATCCGCCAACTCATCATCAACATTCACATTATGCGCAGAAGGAACTAATCCCCATAGATAGAAATCTCTCTTTCCAATATGTGAGGCCTTCCTATTGTGATTTTCTTTAGGTGAAATATATGTAGGTATATTATCTGATGATATATAATTTATTTGAGAACAAGAGGTAGCTAAGAAGCATAATGGGATAATAAATAGAGAAAAACTTCTTTTCATAAATTCCAGTTCTAAAAGATTATAAACTATTGTTAATTTAAAAAAGTTCTATGTCAACTTAAGCTTAGCGACCAATAAATTTTGGTGCTCTCTTTTCTTTGAAAGCTTGAATTCCCTCAAAGTGATCTTCAGTTCTTTGAGAAATTCCCTGCATTGTACTTAGAAGATCAAGCTGATCACTAAGCCCTGCAGTCCTTCCAGACTTAAGCGCCATTTTCGTTAGAGAAAGTGCAACTGGACCATTGCTAGATATTTTTTGAGCTAAGCTCGTTGTAAAACTTAAAAGATCATCATGAGAAACATGATAATTACTAAGTCCCATTCTCGTAATATCATCTCCACTATAGATATCACCAGTCATGAACATTTCCATGGCCTTAGTATAACCAATCACTCTCTGCAAAAAGAAAGTTCCACCATCCCCAGGAACGAGAGAGAGTTTAGAAAACGTCTCCCCAAATTTAGACTTGTCACTTGAAACTCGAAGATCACACATCATTGCTAGATCACAACCTGCACCTATTGCGGCCCCATTAACCATAGCAATAATAGGAGTACGAAGAGACTCTATAGCACGTGGAATTCTCTGAATCCCTCTAGCATAACGACGCCTGAGTTCATTTGACTCACCTGCAAACATACCTGTCTTAGATTCCATTGCCTTAATGTCACCACCAGCACAAAAGAACTTACCAGCACCAGTTAGAATAATACACCTTATTGAATCATCTTCATCTGCATGACCTAATACACTCTCAAGAGAATCAATCATCTCATCACTTATAGCATTTGCCATAGATTCATTATCAAGAGTAATTGTTAGAACAAAGTCATTTTTTGAAACAAGAAGATCTTTAAAAGGCTTAGAGTACATATTACTTTCCAGATGCAAGGTAGGCAGTGAGATATTTAGAAACTGTCTTTTTATTTAGACAAGATAAAATATATTCAGATGCTTCAGAGAGCTTTTTCATATCTACGCCTGTCGATACGCCCATGCTCTCAAGCATATAGACAACATCCTCAGTCGCAACATTTCCAGTAGCACCCTTAGCGTATGGACAGCCTCCAAGACCTGCAGCAGAGCTATCAAAATTTGTAGCTCCCATTTCAAGAGATGCTAAAATATTAGCAAGTGCTAGTCCACGAGTATCATGAAAGTGCATGGCAATTTCATCTGATGAGTATTCTTTAAATACACTCTCAAGAATTGTCTTAACTTGTAGAGGGTTAGCGACACCAATAGTGTCCCCTAGAGAGATCTCATAGCAGCCCATTTCTTTTAATGTTTTTAAAAGATACATTAAAGTCTCAGTAGAAGTTTCACCTTCATAAGGACAACCAAAAACAGTTGAGATATATCCACGTACTTTAATACCGTTTTCTTTGGCCATTTTAACTACTGGACGAAACCTTTCAATTGACTCTTCAATAGTTGCATTAATATTTTTTTGATTGAATGTATTAGATGTAGAGGTAAATATTGCAATTTCAGAAACACCACTTTTTACGGCGATCTCCATTCCTTTTAGGTTTGGAACAAGTGTTGGTAGATGTACTGAATCAAAGTAGTCCTTACTTTTAATCAAACTATAGAGCTCTACAGCATCGGCCATCTGAGGAATCTTATCTTCACGAACAAAACTAGTCACCTCAATAGTTTTAAGGCCTGCCTCTGAGAGCATATCGATAAACTTCTCTTTTTGAGCACAGTTTAAGATTACTTTTTCATTTTGAAGGCCATCTCTTGGACCAACTTCAATTATTCGTGCATTTTTTGGCAACTTATTAAACATTATGCTTCCTCTTGAGATAAATCGACGAGATCGACTCCACCTGCACACTGTTGCCCCTCACTAAAGTGAATAGCAGAAATTGTACCGTCGGCATTGGCCTTAATTGTATGTTCCATCTTCATGGCCTCCATAACAATTAAAGAATCTCCCTCTTTAACCACATCACCAACTTTAACTAGAACTTGAAGAATTTTACCAGGCATTGGTGATTGCATATGACCACCAGAGCTTGCATTAGACTTAGATCTACTTCTTAGAGGTGACTCAATAGTCATTTCTCTTCCATCTACAATGAAATTATTTTCAAAACTAGAAACTAAAGCATTTAGATCACCAGAGATATATTGAGAAACAGAATCTACTTTTCGATTAGAAAAAGAGTATTGCTTACCGTTAAATGTAAACTCAACCTTTCCGTCTCTATTTAGAGATAGATCAATTTCAACTTCTTTCGAATTTATAATTAGTTTCTTTTTCATATATTTCTAAACCCTTGTAAACGATTCCAAGCTTGTACAGTCTCTGACTTTGTAGTGTCTTCGGTCTGACTGTTTGTTAAAAAAGAAGCAATTCCCGCTGCAATTTCTAAATCAGTTGTTTCAACAGGCTTAAGTAGATCGCTATACGTATCAATGAAGTGAGTAAACGTATCACCTTCTCTAAAAGGTGTCGTATTTACAATTCTTTTTAAATAGTCTCTATTAGTAGTTACACCTAAGAACTTTACTTCATTAAGTGAATGTAATGTCTTACTTATGGCAGAGTCTCTATCAACTCCCCAACATATAAGTTTTGCAAGCATTGGATCAAAGTCAATAGTAACTTCATTACCATCAACATAACCACTATCTAAGCGAACATTATTAAGAGTTGGTGTTCCAACGTGACCAATTTTACCAATAGCAGGCATGAAGTTATTGTCAGGATCTTCTGAGTAAATTCTAACTTCAATAGCATGACCATTTTGAGATATTTCTTGTTGCTTCATTGGAAGTTCAAGTCCAGCAGCTACAAGAATTTGTAACCTTACAAGGTCACTATTTGTGACCATTTCAGTTATTGGGTGTTCAACTTGAAGACGAGTGTTCATTTCTAAAAAGAAGAACTTACCATCCGCGTCCATTATAAACTCAACAGTACCAGCTCCCTTATAGTTTATCCCCGAAGATATTGCGACTGCAGTCTCACAGATAGACTTTCTAAGCTTATCATCAAGGGCCTTACTAGGAGTTTCCTCAACAACTTTCTGGTGACGTCTTTGAATAGAGCATTCTCTTTCAAAGAAGTGTAAGTGATTACCATGAGTATCACTCATCACCTGAACTTCGATATGTCTTGGATTTTGTATAAATTTTTCGATTAAAACAATATCGTTACCAAAAGAGTTTAGCGCCTCTCTCTTTGCTGAAGCTAGGGCCTCAATGAACTCTTCTTCTTTCCAAACAATACGCATTCCCTTTCCACCACCACCGGCAGATGCTTTAACAAGCACTGGGAAGCCAATATCTATGGCCGCAGCCTTTAGGACAGATTCACTTTGATCATCTCCATGATAACCAGGGATCAGAGGAATCTTTATTTTTTCCATCTCTACTTTTGAAGTTTTCTTATCTCCCATAATTTCCATACTATGAGGAGTAGGACCTATAAAAATTAGCCCTGCATCAGTTACTTTCTTAGCAAAAACTGAATTCTCAGATAAGAACCCATAACCTGGATGAATCGCCTTAGCACCACTGACCTTAGCAATCTCGATGATTTTCTCATGATTAAGATAGGTTTCGCTAAGAGGTCCCATACCAAGTGAGAAGCTTTCATCACTTAAGTATGAATGAGGATATGACTTCTCTGTCTCTGTATAAATTGTAACAGACTTAATTCCCATTTCTTTACACGTCTTCATTACTCTTAGAGCAATTTCACCACGGTTAGCAATTAAGATTTTATCTATTTTATTTAAGATTTCTGTACTCATTAAGAATCCTTCTTCCAATTTGGACGTCTTTTTTCTAATAAGGCGTTCATACCTTCTTGCCCTTCACTACTAACTCTTCTTTCAGCAATAGTTTCACAAGTATATTTTGAGATTTGCTCATATGTTGCACTTTCTAGAGAAATTACATTTCTAATTAAATCTTTTGCAACTTCTTGGGCCTTAGGCGCAGGTCTAATAAACTTCTTAGTTAGCTCAGCACAATCAGTGTCTAAATCTCCCTCCAAACTTACCTGATGAACTAGCCCTAAACTTGACGCTTTATTTGCATCAAATCTCTCACCTGTAAGAAAAGTTGCTCTAGCATTAGACTCTCCAATTTTTGCAATAACAAATGGAGAGATAACAGCAGGAACAAGCCCTAGCATTACTTCTGTAAAACCAAATAATGCCTTCTCGCTTGCAATAACATAATCACATACAGCTACAAGCCCAGCACCACCACCAAGAGCAGCACCGTTAATTTTTCCTATAACAGGTCTTTTACAATTATTAATTGTTTGAAAGAGGTCAGATAAAACTTGGCTGTCTTTGATATTCTCTTCAATGGAATAATCTATCATCGACTTCATCCAATTTAGATCGGCACCAGCGCAAAAAGATTTTCCAGCTCCAGTTAAAATAACAACCTTAACAGATTCGTCATTACTGATTTCACTAAACTTTTTAGTTAGGGCCACAATCAAGTCATCATTGAAAGCATTATGAATCTCAGGACGATTTAGAGTTACAGTTGCAACTCCAAGTTCATCACATTCATATAAGTATAATTCGCTCATAAACTTCCCTACATTCTAAATACGCCAAACTTAGTGTCGGCGATTGGGCTATTTAAAGAAGAACTAATGGCAAGGCCTAAGATATCTCTAGTATGGGCAGGATCTATAATTCCATCATCCCAAAGTCTTGCAGTTGAGTAGTATGCACTTCCTTCTTTTTCATATTTATCTAAAATAGGTTTTTCAAATTCCGCAACCTCATCTTTAGTCATTTCGGTTTTTCCGCGGGCCCTTAGCCCATCTTGTCTAACAGTAGAAAGTACGCCTGCGGCCTGTTCTCCACCCATTACAGAAATTCTAGCATTAGGCCACATCCATAGGAATCTAGGCTGATACGCTCTACCGCACATTCCATAGTTACCTGCACCAAAAGAACCTCCAATAATCACTGTGAACTTTGGAACTTCAACAGTAGAGACTGCAGTAACCATCTTAGCACAGTGCTTAGCAATCCCTTCACTCTCATATTGTTTACCAACCATGAAGCCTGTTATATTTTGTAAAAACACGAGCGGTATTTTTCTTTGTCCACAAAGCTCGATGAAGTGAGCACCTTTTTGCGCACTTTCGCTGAATAGAATACCGTTATTTGCAACGATCCCTACTTGATGACCGTGAATCCTAGCAAACCCAGTGACAAGAGTTGTTCCATATTTTTCTTTGAATTCATGAAACTCAGAACCGTCTACTATTCTTGAGATAATTTCTCTAATATCGAATGGCTTCTTAGTATCGTGTGGAAGTATTCCATATATTTCGTCTATACTTTGTTTAGGCTCGCTAAAAGATTTTACTTCTTTTTGACCTGCAAGTTCACCAAGAGAAGTATAGTTTAAGTTTTCTACAATATTCCTAGTAATGATTAGTGCTTCTTCTTCATTTTCAGCATAGTGATCGGCAACACCTGATTCATGAGTATGCACATATGCACCTCCTAAATCTTCAGCTGTAACTTCTTCACCTGTTGCAGCTTTTACAAGAGGTGG
>NZ_JBFGYP010000091.1:0-12105 GCF_041587335.1 Halobacteriovorax sp. | reverse complement strand
TTCTAAGGCCTTTGTTGAAACAAACTCGGCTTCTTTATCAGTTAGGTTCATCCACTTCTTGAGCGCCTCGATCATAGCGTCTTTTTCTTTTGGAGATATTTCAAAATCTACATAGGCGACTCTTGCGCTTAAAGCTGCTAAACAGCCCAATAAAACTCGTTTTTCTTCAGTATAGTCCGGAAATTGGACAAGGATACTCTCTTGAAGTTTAGACAGTGGTTTTGACACCTCTTTTGCTATAAATCTATCCCAAAAACTCATATTTTCGACCTTTTTGTTTAAAATTACATCAATTCAGCTTTGTTTAGTTGAAAAGACTATTTATTAAAAGGATAATGATATTAGATACTAAAGGCAAATGAGAGTTAAATTATGTCCATATATGAAAGAATGTCTAACCTTGACGATAGTAGATTCAACCCCATCTTTAATGATGAGGATGAGTACGGCGAAGGTGGGGTCGCTACAATTAAGAAAGTTAAGGTAAAGAAACCCCGAAAGTACAAGGTACTCATTCATAATGATGACTACACCACGATGGAGTTTGTCATTTATATTTTACAAAAGGTTTTTGCTAAGAGCTTAGAGGAAGCACAAGCAGTTATGCTTAAAGTGCACAATGAAGGAGTTGGCATTTGTGGAGTCTATAGCTTTGAAATTGCAGAAACTAAAGCTGAGAAGGTAAATCAAGAAGCTAAGGAGAACGGTCACCCGCTGAAGTGTACGATTGAACCTGAAGCCTAAGAGGAAGTTATGATGTCAAAAAAGCTAGAAGAAATAATTAATCAAGCTATCCAAATAGCGAATGAGAAAAAGCATGAGTATTTAACTCTTGAGACTGTTCTTATTGCCATGTTAGATGACGATCAAGTAATAGATGTACTTCAAGACTTAGGTGCAAATATAGATCAACTCCAAGAAGACTTAATAGAGTTTTTAAACGATCAAGAAAATTTTAGTATTTTAACAGATGAGCAAGTTCAAAACTTGAGTAGACAACAGTTTGTTGATGAAGAGTTAAGAAAGCTTGCCAGTGAAAACGGTATTCAATACCAACCTGAAATCTCCCTTTCTTTACAAAGAGTAATTCAAAGAGCTGCTATACATGTTCAGTCATCTGGTAAAAGAAATATAATGGGAATAAATATTTTAGTCTCAATGTTTCAGGAGAAAGAAAGCTTCGCTCTTTATTCGATTCAAAAGTATGGAATAGAGAGGTTTGATGTTGTTAAGTATATTGCTCATGGAGCTGATGAAGCTATCGATGGTGAAGACGACTATATTGATAATTCTGAACTTGAGGGAGGAATCACTCCTTCAAAGTTGAAAAAAGAGAAAAAAGAGAATGCGGCATTAAATGAGTTTTGTATAAACTTAAATGAGCTTGCTAAGAAAAATAAAATAGATCCTCTTATTGGTCGAAGTGAAGAGTTAAATAGAATAGTTGAAGTTCTTTGTAGAAGAAGAAAGAATAACCCGCTTCTCGTAGGAGAGGCCGGTGTTGGAAAAACTGCTATCGTTGAGGGGCTTGCGAAAAGTATTGTAGAGGGAAATGTTCCAGAAGTACTGGAAGAGACAATTATTTTTAGTTTAGATATGGCAGCTCTTTTAGCTGGAGCTAAGTTTAGAGGAGACTTTGAGCAGCGCTTAAAGAATGTCTTAAAAGAATTAGATGAACTTCATGATAAAGGGGAGAAAACAATTCTCTTCATTGATGAGATACATACTGTAATGGGCGCCGGTGCAACAAACGGTGGAAGTATGGATGCTTCTAATCTTTTAAAGCCAGCATTGTCTTCTGGACGGGTTAGATGTCTTGGAAGTACGACTCATAATGAGTTCAGAAAATTTATAGAAAAAGATCACGCCTTTAGTCGTAGATTTCAAAAAATTGATGTAGATGAACCTTCTCTAGAAGATACTTATCAAATACTAAAAGGCTTAAAGCCAAAGTTTGAAGAACACCACGGAGTAAAGTATTCAAATGCTGTATTGAGAACAGCTGTCGATTTATCAAATAAGTTTCTCGGAGATAGAAAGAATCCAGATAAGTCTATAGATGTTATAGATGAGGTCGGCGCGAAGATTCACTTACTTCCAAAAAGTAAAAGAAAAAAGAATATTTCAAAGAAAGATGTAGAGTTAACAATTTCTAAATTAGCTAAAATTCCAGAAATAAGTGTTACCGGTAGCGACAGAGACCGACTCAAAAACTTAAAAGCTAATCTTGACCTAGTTATTTACGGTCAAGATGAAGCGGTAGAAAAAGTTTCTGATGCAATTATATTATCTAGATCAGGACTTGGACACGATAGTAAGCCTATGGCGAACTTCCTATTTGCCGGACCTACTGGTGTCGGTAAGACTGAACTAGCAAGACAGTTAGCACATAACCTAGGATCTCACTTAGAAAGATTTGATATGTCTGAGTACATGGAGAAGCACTCTGTAGCTAAGTTAATAGGAGCTCCTCCTGGTTATGTTGGTTATGATAATGGTGGTATTTTAACTGATGCAGTAAAAAAGAATCCACATTGTATTCTATTATTAGATGAAATCGAAAAAGCACATCCTGATATTTATAATATCTTGTTACAAGTTATGGATCATGGAGCATTAACAGATTCTCAAGGTAGAACAACTGATTTTAAAAATACAGTTATCATTATGACTACGAATGCTGGTGCTAAGCAGATGGAAGCTGGCTCAATTGGTCTTGGTCAGGTCAAATTAGATGGTAATACGGCCAAGAGAGATCAGACTTTAAAGAATTTCTTTACACCAGAATTTAGAAATAGGCTTGATGCAATTATTCACTTTAATAAATTAGGAAGTGAGTTCATTGTTAAGATTGTAGATAAGTTCTTATTAGACTTGGAAAATAGACTGGCTTCAAAAAATGTAGAAATCGAAGTGACTGAGAGTGCTAAGCTATGGTTGGCCAAGACAGGTTATGATCCAAAAATGGGAGCGAGGCCAATTGGTAGAATAATAGATCAACAAATTAAAAAACCATTATCTAATGAAGTCTTATTTGGAGAGCTCTCAAGTGGTGGGAAGGTTATTGTTGATTTAAGTAAAGACGAAGAGATTACTTTTAAGTATCAATAGGTTAAACGTCACTTTTTTAAGGCATCCTTTCATGTAGGGGGTGCCGTAATTTCATATGGTTATCTTCTATCAATGAAACTTCTTTAAATTTATCTAGATTGATATAGACTAGTTACATGGGGAAATTATGTATCTAGTTCTTACAATTAAATTATTGTTTATTTTTTTATCATTTTCAATAAACGCATCTACAGCTCTGACAAGTGGTGAGCTCTCGAAGTTATATAGTCGCTATGTCGCTATTTCTTGTGGTGAGAAAGTAGATTGTCTAGATTTCAAAAAAAGAAAATTCAATGAATGTAAAGATAACGTCTGTAGAGAAGCGTATATAAATTTTGAAGAAATAATCATTGTTAAATGTAGAAGCGGGGAAAATGAGTCTGGTTGTCTTAGTCAGTTCAACTTCACTTCTGCTATGTGTGAGGATTTAGATTGTATTGATGTAGTATCTAAAACTGCAAAGAAGGAAATTGAACCAATATCCCTAGACAAGATAAGAAAGGAAATGCATGTAAAAGCACCTTCTCAAAAAATAGTGTCTATACCTAAAAATATTCTACCTAACTCTGATCAAGTCTCACCACAAAAAGATATTTCTTCAAGTTCAACATCTAATAGTAGTCCTAGTATAGAAAGTCTTGATTATGAACCAACTATTAGCGTTCAAAAGAAAATGATGAATCTTTCTCAAAAAGCTAATGAAGATAGATGCAGAACAATTGAATGCTTAGAAAAAGTTGAGTTAGCTTATTCAAAGTTAAGTACAAAAGATAAGCCTAAAGAGGAAGATTATAGTTCAAATAGTAACTATGCTCACATTCCAGCTAAGTTAATTCAAATTTATATAAATGAAGGTCCTTGGTCTCCTGAAATGATCAGTTATTTTAAAGCAAATGAAAAAATACTAGGAGTTGAGAATCATAAATTTTTAAAACCAAATTGTACTATATTCAGGAAAGAAGACTGTAGCAAAGTTGAGTCGCAGAGTGAGTGGATTTCAAAAATAACTGCGTACTTTAGAGATGATAAACTAGGAGGAGGCTTTGCTAAAGAGATGTTTAAGCTTAATCATAGGTCAAAGCATCAGATTCTTTGCAATGTTAGGTATAGAGAGCTACCAAAAGGGAAAAATCCATTTAAAGAGCAGATCACGAGTTATACAGATGAGAGTTTGTATTTTGAATCATTGAATCCTTTTTCTTTTTCAGCTTCTAGTAAGCTTGAATGTTTAGAAAAATTTAAAGAATACGAAAAATCATATAGTAGTAGATTACAAGAGCTGGGAAACTATCCATCAAAGAGCTCTTATAGTTTTGTTGAATTAGGTAAGAGTGGACAAATTCCAGCTCCAATTCTTAATTTAATGAGAGGAGACTGTCATTCATTTACTTATGTTCCAAATGGTGAGGATAGTAATCCTAGGCTTTCATGGTTTCAAAAAGCTTCAAATAAAAGAATTATAAACAAAAATACGTATGAGGATCTTACACGAGATGAATGCCGTTTTATGGCCAATAAAGATTTATATAAGTTGGATTCATCTAGATGGGAAGAATATATTTTCTTCATGGGCAATGTTCCATTTGCTAGATTTTCATCTAAAGCACTTCCTCAATACTTAAGTATTGATAGTTTTCAAAAATTTCCAACTTACAGACATATATCTGCACCGAAATGTAGAGTTACATATAGAAAAAGTGGAAATGTTTTAATTAAGAGAGAATATGAATTAAATGAAGAGGTAAGGAGTTGTAGGTCTCTTTGCTTATCTAAAAAGAAAACTATAAGTAGTAAATATAGTGATTATACGTGCTCAGTAGTACCTGGTATGAATTCAAATCCAATGTATGGCTTTGAGGCGGAGATATATGTTGAGGACAGTAGCGTCGAATTAAAGAGTTGTGAGTACTATAATTATCATTGGTCACAAGAGCCTATTCGAAAGTTCTTAGTAGAAAATAAAGAAGAATGCTTATCTAAATCAATAAGAAGCCCTATTAGTAGCAAGCAACAATACTTAGATTACTATAGATTTAAAAATAACGGGTTTTATGACTTAGAAATAAAATTCAATAATAGTAGTATTCTTAAATATGTTACGAATGCTGATTGTACTATCCGGAATATAAGTAGAATTGGTGGAAGGACATCTAAATATATTCGTTCAAAAAAAATTAATGTTAAAACAGAAGAGCAATGCTATAAAGCGTGTCTTGATTATAAAGCTGAAGTAGAGAATGCTCTTACTAAATCACCTGTTTTTGTCTCATGCGAGATTGGAAGGTCTGCATATAAACCACTTATTCTTAATTTTAAGAAGGCGAATAGCTACGATCCATTTATTGCGATTAAGAAAAGTGATTCTAAAAGTATAGAAACATATTTTAAGGAATCATTCGAAGAAGTGTGGCATGGTTACCCATTTATTAAAAATATGAGCACTGATATTTAGTAATTTTTAAAATTTCTTATCATTTCAAACTCTTTATTGATTAGTTTTCTTCTAAAACTGCCAACAATAATTGTCCTTTTTGCCCATATGAGGCACATTTTGCGCATTCTCCCTTAAAAAAAACAACATTAAGCTTAAAAAAAAAAGAGAGAATTTTTTCTATGTAATTCATGCATATTCTAAAACAATTTATGAAAAAACTAGAAATGATAAAAAAATGAAACGTGTAATAGTAATGGTAGACGACCTGTAGGGTAGTGTTGTTTTTTTTTGTAAAGTAATTCAAGTTTAAAACCGAAATCAATTTATAAACTGTTGAAATTAATTTTTTACAGATTCGTAATAAAAGACTATTTTTTTATTTGCGTTAAAATAAAATTATGTTTATTCTGAATCTATAAGTGTTAAAAAGCCTGGAGGATGTCAATGGCAGTAAAAAAGAAAGCGACTAAAAAAGTTGCGAAAAAAGCCACAAAGAAGACAGCTACAAAAAAAGTTGCTAAGAAAACAGCTAAGAAAGCAACTAAGAAAAAAGTAGCAAAGAAAAAAGTAGCTAAAAAAGCAACTAAGAAAGTAGCTAAGAAAGCAACTAAGAAAGTAGCAAAGAAAGCAACTAAGAAAAAAGTAGCTAAAAAAGCAACTAAGAAAGTAGCAAAGAAAGCAACTAAGAAGAAAGTTGCTAAGAAAGCGACTAAGAAAGTAGCTAAAAAAGCGACTAAGAAAAAAGTAGCTAAGAAAGCAACTAAGAAAGTAGCTAAAAAAGCTGCAAAAAAGAAAGTAGCAAAGAAAGCGACTAAAAAAGTAGCTAAAAAAGCTACAAAAAAAGTAGCAAAGAAAGCAACTAAGAAAGCTGCTCCTAAAAAAGCTACTAAAAAGGCGCCAGCTAAGAAAACAGCAGCTAAAAAAGCTACTAAAAAAGCGCCAGCTAAGAAAAAGTAATTGATTATTCTTCAAATACTTAAGGGTCACTCTATGAGTGGCCCTTTTTTTTACCTATTTTCCAAATCTCAAGAAATATTTAAATAAAATCTATAAGTTACAGGCCTTCATATTTCAATTCTCTCATTTTTCCCTACCTTTCCTATGGGTAAATCGCTCAGAACGCATTTTGAGAGTTTCGTATTTTCAGCTATTTATGGATGGTAATGATGACAATTTTCAAAATGTAGATTTACTTTCAAACGTGTTATTGGTAACTTGCGCAAAATTAAAAACTTAATCAGCAGGCTTAACAACTGTGTGAATCTCAAATCTTCATTGCCAGAAGGCAGAGAAGATTAGTTATTCAATTGATTCGGAGATTACTTATGGAAATGACAGAAGCACCAACAGGGTTAGGGCTTAGAACTTTAGATGGACCAAAAGAAGAATGGTTTACTGATGAAAAAACTGGGGCCCGATTAGTAAAAATGGGAGAAGTAGTATTTCCTCCAAGAAAAGTTTGGATGAAAACTTACGGATGCCAAATGAACTATCATGATACTGATAGAATTATGTCTCACCTTAAGAACCTTAACTTTACTCAAACTGAAGAAGTTGAAGATGCTGATCTTGTTCTTTTCAATACTTGTGCAGTAAGAGACCTCGCTAATAATAAATTCTATTCTCATCTTGGAAATATGAAACATCAAAAAGCGACAAAGAAAGATAATCTTGTCGTTGGAGTAGGTGGATGTGTTGCTCAAACAGAAGGGAAGGAACTAATAGCTAAGTATAAACATTTAGATTTTGCTTTTGGTCCTGATACAATTGATTCAATTAATGACATGGTCTATAGGACTTATGCAGGAGATTCAAAATTCTTCATCAATAGTTGGGATAGATCAGAGAACTTTTCAATTGAAACAAAAATATCTCATGGTACACCACAAGCTTTTGTAAATATAATTAAAGGGTGTAACAAGTATTGTACATATTGCATCGTACCTTATACTCGAGGAAAAGAGAGATCTCGTAGAGTTGATGAGGTTGTTGAAGATATTAGACGTCTTGTAAAATATCAAGGTATTCAGGAAGTAACGCTACTTGGTCAAAACGTGAACTCTTTTGGAAAAGAAAATGGCGAATCACTTGCTCAGCTTATTCTTGAACTTGAAAACTTAGATGGTCTAGAAATTATTCGTTACACTACAAGCCATCCATACGATATTTCTGACGAGTTGATTATGACTCATGGAGTTTCTAAGAAACTTTCAAAACATTTACATTTACCTATTCAATCAGGCTCTAATACAGTCTTAAAGAGAATGAATAGAGAGTATACTGTTGAACATTATTTAGATCGCGTAAATAAACTAAGAGAAATTCAACCAGAAATTATAATATCTACTGATATCATCGCTGGTTTTGTAAATGAAACAAATGAAGAACATCAAGCGACTTTAAAGCTTTTAGATGATGCTAAGTTTGATTTTATATATTCATATGCATACTCAAAAAGAAATAAGACTAGAGCTGCGAGATCTGAAGATCATTTAACAAATGATATTCGTGGAGCAAGACTTAGAGAAATTCAACTTCATCAGTTAAAGCTTCAGGCCGAAATTAGAAGTGAAATGGTTGGTAAAAGCTATAGGATCTTAGTAGAAGGTAAGAATACTTTCAAAGGACAAACTAAGTGGAAGGGGAGAACAAACTGCAATAGAATTGTTCACTTTCTACCTGAAAGTCCTGAGCAAAATCTTCAATGGAACTGGGTAGATGTTAAGGTCATTGAGACAACAGCTCTTTCTTGCCAAGGTGAATTAGAGGCAGTTATAGGAAAAAGAATTCCTAAATTTCAATAATATCAGTGTAGTAGAGGCTTGGTGGCATGCAAATAGTGCCACCTGAGGAAATTACATCTAGATAATAGTAGAATATTAAGTGAATGAGGTACCTCTTATGCGCTTAAAAATTTCAGTTATTCTTTTAACAACAATACTTTCTTTGAATTCATATGCTTTGATTGAGCTTGGAATGGACTTTAGTTACGATAAAGATGTTTTTGGAACAAATAGACAAAGTAAGAATACATCAAGAACTTGGGCCGGATCAGTCGCGACTTACCTTTGGGAATACACTGCTCTTGAAATAAACTATATGGAAAATAGTGATAATACTGTGATTAATGAATCTGTTTCGTATAGTGACTTAGATATTACAATCCTTGGTCAGCAGACTGAAATTGAAACGAAATCATATGGTTTAGGGTTTAGACAATCCTTCTCTTCTCGAAAATCCTTAATTCAACCCTCTTTAAGTTTAGGTTATGCAAGAACTTTTAAGAGAACAAAAACAAACTATACTGTTCGAAGTGATATTTCAGGAACTAGTTTTACTTCTGTTAATCCACTTATTAAGCAAAGACAGGATTCTATGTTTGGGACATTCAGTTTAAAATTTAGATTATCACAAAGACTTAGCATCAGAGGGTCTATTCAAACATATATTAGAGCGTTTGACTGGAATAGTGCTAAGGATGATTTAAGATATACAGCTGGCTTCACTTGGTTACTTTAAGATTATCACTTATTTCTATTTTATTTTTGATTAGCTCTTGTGCGAAGGTAGGTTACTTAGTTGAACAGGGGACTGGTCAAGTAAAGTTATTAGCAACAGCTAAAGACAATGAAAAAATTTTAAATGATGTTAGGTTTTCAAAAAAGCACAAAGAAAAGATAAAGAAGATCCAGGTATATAAATCTTATTTTTATAAATATTGGAATAAGAAAGAAACAAGCATTTATTCTAAAACGACTATGCTCCATGACCCTGCAGTTACTTATTTAGTCATTTCTTCAGATTTTAATAAAGTAGAGGCTAGAGAAGAGTGTTTTCCTATTATGGGTTGCTTTCCTTATCTAGGCTTTTTTAAAAAGTCCTCAGCAACAAGCTATGCTAATGATCTAAAAACAAAGGGCATTGTTACTTATACTAGGCCTGTATATGCGTACTCCACTTTAGGGTACTTCACCGATACAATCTTATCTTCTTTTTTCTACTTTGATGATTTTGAGCTTGCTGAACTAATCTTTCACGAGCTGTTTCATACAGTCTTCTTTGTTAAAGATGAGGTCGAGTTAAATGAGAACTTAGCTAATTACTTTGGAAAACAGATGGCGATTGAATACTTCAAGGATGATATTCGATTAAAAGAGAGAATCAAGGAAGAGAGCCTACTCAGTAAGGCGATGTCTAAGGAGTTAGTAGATTTAGCTCGAAAGCTAGATAAAGGTCTTAGAAGTAAAAAGTTCAAAAATATTGATGAAGCAAAGCCTTTTGTAGATAGCTTTTTAAGTGATAAAATCAAACCTAAGTTAAGATCTGTATGTCATGAGTTCAATGTTGCTGACGAGAAGTGTTATTACCTCAATCGAAAGTGGAATCAAGCTTCTTTGGCAGCATTTATGACTTATGAAAATAAAGTAGATGAATTATTAGTTCTACGAAATAGAATATCGGGTGACCTAAAAGACTTTTTTCATTATATTGAAAAAGAGTTTAATGAATTTAAAAGCGCCAAGGAGAAAAAAAGTTTCTCAAAATGGCTCTTTGGAAAGAATAGGTCTAACAATGAAAAAGCACATACTCTTAATTGATCCACTTGAAAAATTAGTTATTAAAAAAGATTCAACCCTCATGCTTGCTCTTACAATGAAAAAGAGAGGACTAGATGTCGCTCTTATATTTGAAGAGGATTTCTACGTTGTTAATAATCAAGTTCCAAAATTAAAAGTTTACGATTTCGATGGTTCTTTCGAAAGCGATGGTTGCTATATAAGAGATTTTAAGCTTACTAAAACGAGATTTTGGGAGGCAGACGCAGAAAGTTGTCTACATATGAGATTAGACCCTCCTTTTGATGGAAGATACTTAAGGTTCTTGTGGATGCAACGTTATTTCAAAACTCTTGGAGTTGAAGTTCTTAATGACCCTGATGGAGTTTTACTATTTAATGAGAAGCTTTATGCTTATGAACACGAATCAAGCCTTGAAACATACGTAGGAAGCTCTGAGGAAGGTTTTTCGATATACGTTAAAGAAATTATGTCAAAAGGCCATACAGAGCTAATTCTGAAGCCCTTAGACTTATACCAAGGAATTGGTGTTCAGAAAATTTCACTAGCAGATGATTATATCGAAATCTTCAATAAGAAAGTTAAGGATTACGAAGGACCAGTTGTTGCGCAACCTTTTGCAAAAGAAGTTGAGAAGGGTGAAGTACGAAGCTTTTATTTTAAGGGTAAAGAGTTAGGCTCTATTCTGAAAGTTCCTAAAAAGGGTGATTACTTAGCTAACATTGCTCAAGGTGCTACTTATGCTCGCCATGAACTGACCAAAGGGCAGAGAAAGTCTTGTGAAGATATTTGTGCTGATTTAGCTAAGCACGGTGTCCACTGGATTGCTTTTGATATTCTGGGTGAATCAATCTCGGAAGTAAATATTACTTGTCCAGGATTAGTTGTAGAGGTTTCTAAAGCGTATGAGAGAAACCTCTGTGAAGATATTGTTGATATGCTCTAGTATCTTCCTCCTGGAAGATCTTGAGTTCCATCAGTCGATACTTGCATTTTAAATCGAACACAATCCTGGTCCCAGACTGCACTGAAAGGGCAGTAGCTAGATCCTGATCCATTCCAAGTACAGCTAAAGTCCCATTGGGCATCTAGTACTTCGATTACTAGTGGATCATCAGTATTTGATGGAATATTAAACTCTTTAGTTAATGACCATTCATTTAAGTCAAGGTCATCAAATAGGTGCATGTAAACACATGCTCCATTTTTCTTTCTAACACAGATACTTACTTGTAGTTTTTGATATCCTACAGGAAGTTGTGAGCAAGCGACTCCGTTTGAGTCAACAGTATTTTGACTTGGTCCTGAAAGCGCCATTAGTCTAATATTAAATCTCGAGTCTGTTTTTAAGATCTCTTGGTTTGCTGTACTCATATTTCTTTCTGATGACCAAAAAATTCCATTTGGTGGTGGATTTCTATTTGGGTGATTTGTTCCATGTACAATAACACCCTCTTGTCCACTAGAGACTGGAGGAAGGTCGTAGTAACTTGGTAAGTCCGAATCATCTACATAGTCATCATCATATCCATCACTATCGCTAGGTAAAAGTACTGTCGATTGAGTTGTCGAAGCACTAGAACTTTTCTTATTTGAAGTAGTCTCCACACAAGATGTGAGAGTAAGCGAAGCAATGAGAAGAATGATAAATTTAAAATTGTTCCATTTCATAGTTGGCCCTTATTATTATACCTTTGATTTATCGACTGAAAGTTACCAAAACTTTAGTTTTTATGTTGAGTAGTTTTGTGTGATATATAAATGTTTGAAATGATTGCATTCTTTACTATTGCGCTCGCTAGGGCAGCAGAGTAAAATATTATTGATGAACGAACACTTAAAACAATTCTTTAAACAAAAATCAACTGAACTCTATCCATTTGCATACAGTTTATTGCCTGACGATCTTCAAGCAGGTCAGCTTGTTTTAGACGCGTTGGATTTAATATTAGTTGATAAAGATTTCTCCGATAAGTTTCCTGA
>NZ_JBFGYP010000090.1:0-12134 GCF_041587335.1 Halobacteriovorax sp. | reverse complement strand
CTCTATCCAAACGATGCTCCAAACACCGTTACAAGATTCCTTCAATTGGTCCAAGAGGGCTTCTATGACGGGCTAAAGTTCCATCGAGTACATCCAAAATTTCTTATTCAAACTGGTGATCCAACAGGTACAGGTAACGGCGGAAGTGGAGAAAAACTTAAGGCTGAATTTAATAAACTACAACATATTAAGGGAACAGTTGCGATGGCGAGGAAGCCAGAAGACGTTGATAGTGCGGACTCTCAGTTTTACATGGCCCTCACAACTTTATCTCATTTAGATTTAAATTATACTATTTTTGGTCAAGTTGTAGATGGTTTAGATGTCTTAGATCGTATAAATTTGAACGATAAAATCATAACGATCTCTATTCAACTCTAAAAAATCCTCTATTTTTGGACTCAAAACCTAGAAAAAGTTCTTTTTTCTGGTCTTGAGTCTTTTTTTTTAAATATTTTTCAAAAAAATTCAAAATTTATTATTATTTTTCTAAAATACTTACAAATTATTCAATTTTTTTTTATTTTTTTTCAAAATATTCATAATTTTTTTCAATTTTTTTATTATTTATTTTTTTTATTTGAATACTTCTTCTATTTTTTACTTCTTTTTCTATATTTTCTTTAAATATTCATTTTTTTCTTATTTTACTTAGCCTCTTTTATTACAAATAAAAAAAAGAATACATCTACTATCCACCTTTTCTCTTTCTTCTATATAAAATCTACTACTTTATTCATAACCATTAATATTCAGATCACTCTTTCTACTTTTTCTCTTAGTAAGACCTATATTCTATTCTCCTTATCTTACTTTATCCAATTTGTTACACAGTCGCGACTTAAGTTTGACAAGCCAAACTTGTTTTCATATAAAACTTCCAAACAATCACTATGGAGTTATTTATGAATTTTAGTTTAAAAGTATTACTTCTTTCATGCACACTACTTACGTCTTTAAGTGCTGCCGAAAAAACATTAACTATCTACTCTGTTTATCCAGGAGATAAACTTGAAGCTGTCTTTAAACCTTTTACTAAAAGAACAGGAATTGCTGTAAATGTTGTTTCTGCAAAAAGTAAATTTTTAATAGATAGAATAAAGAGAGAAGGTGAAAATACTATTGCTGATTTACACTTAGATAAAGATCTTGTTTATCATACAACAGCAACTCAAAAGGGAATCTATCAACCTTTTAAATCAAAAGTAGTTGAAGAAAATGTACCAGCTAACTTTATAGAGACTAATAAAAATTGGTTCACAATTTTTTATCGCTCAAGAGTGATTATGTATAATAGAGATCTTGTTTCACCAAGAGAACTTTCGACTTACTCTGACCTTGGTAATAAAAAATGGAAAGGTAAACTTTGTGTAAGAACTTCAAACAGTACTTATAGCCAAGCACTTTCTGCATCTATCGTTGCACACCTTGGTTCTAATAAAGCTCTTAATGTTTTTAAATCATGGGTTGCAAACTTTGCAATGGATCCAACGTCAAGTGACCGAGATGTCATTCGCGCTCTTGCTGCTGGAAAATGTCACGTTGGTTTAGTTAACTCTTACTACCTTGCTCCTTTTATTGAAGCAGACTCAGAATATCCAGTTAGGCCATTCTTTGCTAATCAAGGATTTTCAAATGCGCACGTAAATGGAGTTGGAATTGGTATTACGAAATATTCTAAAAATGTAAAAGAAGCTACAATGCTTTTAGAATATTTAAGTTCAAAAGAAGTTCAAGCGCCGGTAGCTAAAGCTTTTGATCAATACCCTGTTAATCCAAAGGCCCCTCTAAGTCCTACTCTTGTTGACTTTGGTTCTTTCGAAGTTGATAAAATTAATGTTGGGACAGTAGGAAACTTAGTTGAAACAACAAAAGAGTTAATGCTTAAAGCTGAATATAAATAATCACTTTAAGAAAATTTCTGCAGCTTGTTCTTTCAAGCTGCAATAAAAAAAGCTCCAAACTGGAGCTTTTTTTTATATCTAAAATGTCTTTAAAATTTATCTAAACATTGATTCTGCGATCAAAACCGCTGCATAAAGAAATGCTGAACAAGGAACTGCAGCTATCCACTTCATCCACTTTGTTTCTTCATTTAAGTGCATATAAAAGTATGCAACAACAAATGCCTTACCTAATGCGAGTCCTACAAGAGAAGATGCTTTTAAGTAGTAAGCTATATCTAACTCAGGAATTAAAATCTCAACTCCAGTTAAAATAGTAAGTACAAAGAATATAATAATATATAATTTCTTATGACTATGGTGATGAACTTCTGACATTATAATTCTCCTTATTTATTTTTCTAAACTATTTGCAAGCAAACCAACATCAATCATCATTTGATTAATACTGTGCTTATCTGTTTCATAATAACTGCGAACGTACCCACTTTTATCAACAAGTACAAACTTCTCACTATGAGCAATATCAATTAAAGAAACTTCTTCGCCGTCAACATTCCCCGTTATCGGTTCTCGCTTCCCCATTGGAACTTTAAAGCCATCTATAATAGTTCGCTTTAGATCGGCTTCAGAACCTGTTAAAAACGTCCATACGTATGGATTAGCATGTCTTTTTCTAGCAAACTTAAAAAGAACTTCTGGAGTATCGTACTCTGGGTCCACTGTGTAAGTGACAAGAGCAATATTTGTTCCAAGTCCTCTTACTCTTTTTTGAATCTTATCCATCTTTTCCATTAGAGCTGGGCAAGTTGTCGGACAACTTGTGAAAGCAAAACCTGCAATGTAGATTTTCCCTTCTAAGTCTTTACTTCCAAAAGGCTTATTAAAACTATTTGTGAGTGTATACTCTGGAACTTTATAAAGTTTCGGTAAAGGTGGAGGAAGTTCTCTATTTATTGATTTATAAATTGGATATGAGAATGTAAAAGCAATAAATAAAAACCAAAAAAGCTTGTTTGCCACAAGCTTTTCGATAAAAGTATTTTTTCTAACGTAACCTACTGTTGTAGACATTTTTACCTATTTTCCAAACTTTTTATTTTCAGCTTTGATAGCATTCATCAAATCTTTTCTAAGTTGAGTATCTTTCATGTCCATTAAACTTTTAACATAATAAGAGACTGCCCAAATTTGATCATCAGTAATTGTATCTTTCCATGCTGGCATTGATGTTCCACCAATACCATAAGCTATACGCTTAGCAAGATCTTCAACAGTACGAGCACTTCTTACAGAGTCCCAAGTAAAATCTGGTGGAATATTCTGGAATCCCCATTCAGTCTCTTGTGGCTTTTGCTGATATGAAGTCATATCTATTTCTCTAGGGTCTTCTTCAGTTATTTTTCCTAACTCTTCAACACCGATATAAGCTCTGTGACATGATTGGCAATTCGCTTCACCGTGATAGATCGCTTTACCTTTAGCAATCGCTGCAGACTTATGAGCTAGTCCGTATGGATCCTTGATCAATACAACATGTGCACCAAGTTCTTTATCTTTACCTTCCCACACCTCAGGTGCAAAAGTTTTGATATATTGAACAACTGCATTTTCTTGCTCAGGCTTTAAGTCCCATGGAAGCATCGCTGTTCCATTTAAACCTTTTTTAAGTAACTCAAAGATATCCTTATCATGAGGTAACTCTCCAGAGAGTACGTGACCAAACTTAAAGATACCTTTAGTAAAATCTCTTGGTGGTACTTTCATACCTTTTGAAGCAACACCTTTTCCGTCACCGTTAACACCATGGCAAGGCATACAGTACTCAGTATAAATGGTCTTACCCTTATTTAAAGTTTTAGCAGTTACATACTTACCACCAGCGAAGATTTTATCTTCACGAAAGTGACTTTCACTACAAGAAGTAAAAGCACCAAGGATAAGAAGAGTTAAAATTAGCTTAGCCATATTCTTCATGTCATTCCTCTAAAATAAAAAAATCGTTATATACATAATTAACCAAACAACACCTAAGAAGTGCCAAAATTTCCCGATATTAAAAACTCTATTTTCAAGTTTTTCTACAGAGACACCTTCTTTAAGCGTTGGTACCAAATAAAATAATAGAAACCATGCAACCACTACATGAGCAGCATGAGTCCATGTAAAAGAGAAAATGATCGATGGAAAGATTCCATCTTGAACATAAATCCCTTTTGAGTGTAAATCACTCCAAAGCATTGCTTGAGCGACCATAAAGGAGAAGCCTAGGACCATCGTAAATGACAGCCAAAGTTTCTTTTCAGCATTCTCAACTAAAAACAACTTCTCATATTTCCAAAAAGTAAAACTACTAATTGCAATTACAATAGTACTAATCGTAGGAAGAAAAAGATCTACCCTTTCAAATCCCATTGGAGGCCATACATCAGACGTTAATCTAAAAACTGTAAAACCTAAAAGTAATGAGGCAAACAGCATTGAGAAAGTGACTAAAATTACAGTCATAGCGATGGAAGACGTAATCTGTCTTCCAACTCTTTCTTTTGTTAATGTTGTGTTACTCATTACTGTACTCATTTATCTACACAAGCTCTTCAGTTTGATATTGAAAGTCTCTTTCACCTGTTAGATTTGGATTCCCATATTCATGTGGTCCACACTTAACAACAGGAATTTCCTTGAAGTTATAATGTGGAGATGGCGATGGAATCGTCCACTCTAAAGTTCCAACTTCCCAAGGGTTTGCACTGGCCTTTTCCTTCTTGAAGAAAACAGCGTGTACAAAGTTAATCACAAAAATTATCTGTGATAGACCCATGATAATTGCAGACCAAGTAATAAAAGTATTAATTGGAATCATTCTTTCCATAAATTCATAAACAAATGGGTTATAAAGTCTTCTATGCATACCTGCATAACCAACAACCATCATTCCCATGAAAATACCATTTAGACCTAGCATTGTGATCCAAAAGTGAACCTTGGCCCAAAACTCATTCATCATAGTTCCAAACATTTTTGGCATCCAGAAGTACGTAGCGGCAAAACCACCAAGAAGAACAGAAGCTGCCATTGTGTAATGAAAGTGACCAACAACAAAGTAAGTATCATGTAAGTAAAGGTCAGTTGTTACTGTCGCAAGGTAAAGACCTGTAAGACCACCAAGACCGAAAACAAATACTACACCAAGAGAGAAAAGCATTGGTGAATGGAAACGAATTGAACCTTTCCAAATTGTTCCTAGCCAGTTTGCAAAAAAGATTGCCGATGGAATAGAAATTGTCATCGTCAGAGTCATAAACGACTGAGTTAACAGCGGAGACATCTGAGTTGTATACATATGGTGACCATAAACAATAGTTGAAAGAATTGTAATTGTCGTCATAGATAGAGCAGTTGCCTTAGCTCCAAACGCTGGCTTTCTAGCAAAGAATGATAGAAGGTCAGAAACAATCCCCCAAGCTGGAAGAATTAAAATATAAACTTCCGGGTGACCAAAGATCCAAAAAACGTGTTGGAAAAGTATCGGATCACCTGTTCCTGAAGTTGCCGCAGCACCCGCAAGGAAGAAAGCTGTTCCAAAAACTCTATCAAATACTAATAGTAAACAACCTGCACCAAGAACTGGAAGGAAGATCGCATTTAAAATTGCAGTCAATCCTAATCCCCATACAGAAAGTGGCATATCGAAATATCCCATCCCTGGAGCTCTAAGAGTAATGATCGTTGTAATATAGTTAATTGCACCCATTGTTGAAGAGATACCAAGAACAAAAATAGCTAATGTCCAAAGAGTCTGTCCTACACCAGGAGAACCAATTAATGTTGAAAGTGTTGGGTATGATGTCCAACCTCCAGCGGCTGCCCCAAGTGGTGTAAATAGACCAGCAAGAAGAAGTACTCCTGAAGCAACAGCAATATGAAATGAAAGCATATTCAATAAAGGAAATGCCATATCTCTTGCACCAATCATCAAAGGAATAAGGTAGTTACCAAATGCTCCAATAAGTATCGGCGTAATTGCGTAGAAGATCATTATCGTACCGTGCATAGTAAAAAGCATCGCGTACGTATCAGGTGGAACTACACCGCCTGTAGAAGGAAATAAGAAATTTCCAATTACTGGGAACGGTTGTCCAGGAAACGCCAGTGTCCAACGAATCATAAGGGCCATCATTCCCCCGATTCCTAGGAATAGGATTCCATACCAAAGAAATTGTTTTCCAATCACTTTATGGTCGTAAGAAAAAATATACTTCGACAAGAAAGTTGTTGGAGCATCATGGATATGTTGTTCGTAAAAAGCCATTGCTCTATATCTCCTTAATAACTAATTCGTTTAATCTTACCAAGTCCAAGGCCATCCCCAATATAAATCAGCATTTTCGCGATCATTCTGGGCAATTGCTTTGTCTTCTGCTTCCGTCATCCATTCTTCAAAATTAGCTTGAGTGTATGAAGTTAAGTAAGCTTTCATTCTATAGTGATAAGTTCCACACATTTCCGCACAAGCGATGTTGTAGTAACCATCTTTAGTCAGCTCAAACCATAGTCTTGTAATACGACCAGGTATTGCATCAACCTTTCTTCTTGTATTTGGAAAATACAGAGAGTGAATCACATCTTTAGAAACAACTTGAAAGATTACTTTTCTTCCAATTGGTAATCTAAGATCATTCAACTGAACAACGTCATCCTCAGTATTAAACACACCATCACGACCAGCATATCTAAAATGCCAAGCCCACTGTTGTGCCATTACTTCGACTCTTAAAGGCTTCTCATCTTCTTTAGGCCAATTCGCGAATACTTCTACGTAATCCTCGTTTGAAATCCTAGTAATATTCATATCGATTCCTAAGAATACTGATAATCCAATTACAGTAAGAACAATGATGTGAACCTTTTTGTTCCCGTAAGTGTAGTAGGCTTTCTTATTTCTCTTAGCACTATAAAGGTAAGAGAAACCAAAAATTCCAATACACACCAAAACGAAGAAGAACAAGTTCAGGTAAGTTGTGAGGTTAAAAAGCCAATCAATTAAATGGCCATTAACAGAAATGTCCTCAGGAGTTTGCATTCTCTCCCAAAGAGTCCAAGTTTTTGCAGTATTTGCAACTGCAGCAGATAAAACAGTCATAGATAAAACCTTTCAATAAACTATGAAGTTAAAAATTATTAAATTAGAGATCTAAGTCACTATATTCTATATATAAAAGTATGATAATTCTAGATTCTTCTACTATAGATTTCAGCTAAAGAAAATCAAAGAAGATAAAAGAATTGGAAGATAGACAATAGATGCTAAAAAATACTGCCTTGCCCAACGATCAATCTTCGATTCAGTGTCTTTAAAAAACCCAAAAATAGATAAAATTATGAATAAAATACCTAAAACTAATGCTGTATTTAAATAACCAACGCTCGCATAGCCGATTGCATAAGGCCCAAGAGAACTTAGTACTAATATAATAGTATATATAAAGATATCTCGTTTAGACTTATCAAATCCTGTCTTGTTTGGATAAACTTTAATACTACCTGCGTCATAATCTTTTGAGTAATAAATCGCTATTGCTAAGAAATGTGGTATTTGCCAAATAAAAAGAATTGTAAAAAGTATGATGGCCATAGCATCAATCTTGCCGGTTACAGTAGTCCAGCCCATAACAGGTGGAATTGCACCTGGAATTGCTCCAACAAATAGTGCTAATTCACTCTTTAATTTCATTGGGGTATATGCAAATAAGTATAGAACTGCTGCAATTAATGAAAGAATCATCGTTGGCCAGTTAATAAATATAGCTATTAATGGAAGAGCAATACAGATCATTCCATATCCAATAATCAAAGCAGTAGATGGCTTCATTCTTCCTGATGGAAGTGCTCTATTCTTTGTTCTATCCATTAGCTTATCGACATCTCTCTCAATGTAACAGTTAAGAGTTGTTGAGCCACAAACGACCATTGTCATTAATATTAAAGCATATATAGCTTTGAAAAAATTAAGCTCACCTGGTGCTGCAAAAATTCCAACAACAATAGTTAGTACTACAAGTACACCAAGTCTCAATTTTGTAATTTCTAAAACATCGCTAATGAATGTGTGCTGGTTTTCCCCCAGTACTTCTTTTTCACTATAACTAAGCTTGTTTCTTAAGCTCCATAGAGACCAAATAAGGAGTGTCGCTAAAGCAAGGTGAATCGTTGTTGGAGCAACACTTACGCTGTACTTAGAAACAAGTGAGCCCGATATGGCCTGAAGTAAAGTAAGTACTATTACAAGAAGGCCATGAAGACCTAGAGAGTTTTTAAAACTTTTAGAAACACCCTTGAACTTTAAACTTGAAAGATAAACTCTAGAGCAATTCCAAATAACAGTGAACAGTGCAATTACAGCAAAATACTTATGTGCAAGATTTAGCTGAACTTTAGGAATTGATGACCAATAAAGAATCTCATTTGATGGGTAATGCACGCACTGAAGAAAAAACTCTCCAGCACCACAAATCTTCCCTGCACCACTATGTCTCATTACTGCTCCAAGAAAAACTTGTATAGCAACAGCGAGGAGTGAAAAGAATATCCCATCTTTTAAAGTCGGATCAAAGATAGCTTTAAAGTCCTCTCTTCCCACCTTAAGAGTGTTATTTGAAACGCTTGAGTCGTACTCTTTTTTCATTGAAAGAAGACTACAGAAGTAAATCAAACTAATACATAAGTGCGTTGTAGATATTAATGTTGGAAGCTTATAAAAGAATGTTGAAGCCCCAAGAGCTCCTTGTAAAATAACAAGAAAAAGACAAGCAAATGTATATTTATAAAATTTATTATGACTTTCTTTAAGCTTTCTTCCAAAGATGAAGATAGCAATTGAAAGAAAACCTATCCCCGTTGCAAGTAATCTATGGAGCTGCTCTAGAAGCTGACCTTGGGTTGAGCTCTTAGCTATAATACTCCCATAGCACAGAGGCCAGTCAGGACAACTTAGTCCTGAGCCAGTGTTATGAACAACTCCACCCAAAATAATTAGGGCGTAAGTAAGAATAATAGTAACGTTGATTAATATATGCATTATTTAAACTATATACTCTCTAACAAGCTACTCTTCAAGAGCTGTTGATTTTGAAACTAAAGTGAATAAAAAATACTGAGCACAAGCGAGCATCAACCCAAACAATAAATGGACAGGCTGGGCAGCTGGTGGAACAGAACCATAAGCAAGAGTTATTCCAGATAAAATATTTACTAGCACAATTGCGCAAGTAATCTGAGACCAGCGCATGACTCGAGAATGAATACTGCCTAACTTAGACACTTTCATAAATAAAACAACGTGAGCAATTACTATTAGAGCAGAGTATGAACGGTGAATAAAATATTCAAGCCCCAGTTTAGATATCCAAAGGTCTCTCGAGACTCCATCATGAGATAAGTGATCAATCCCTTCCCTAACTTGAGTACCTAAAATAATTTGTCCAAAAGTAAGTAAGATTATAAAAACAAGTAAACTCTTTATTGGCTTTCCCACTTCCTTTTTTAAGTGAAAAATTAGATTATTTTCATCCGAGCGAACCTTTGCTTCAATCAATAAAAATACTGTTGCAACGGCTGCTAACATATGAAGCGTAATAATCACTGGCTTTAAGTGTGTAGAGACTACAATAGATCCAAGCCATCCATTAAAACCTACAGCAAAGACAGTTGCCCATGATAAATAAATAATAGATTTATTCTCATTCTTATAACTTGATGAAGCCAGCGCCATCAAAAAGACTAGAATTCCAGTAGTTGCGCCGACTAATCTGTTGATATACTCAATCCAAGTTTTGACAGGGTTAAAGTCAGCGATAACTTTACCTGCAACTTTATATTGTTCTTTATAATCGACAGGAAGTTCTGAAATACTCATTGGAGGTATGTACTGCCCAAAACACTTCGGCCAATCTGGACACCCTAATCCAGAGCCAGTACTTCTAACTAATCCTCCAACTAAAATGAGGAAAAAAAGTGTGAAAATACAAATACTTAAGAGTTTCCTAAATTTAGGATGACGATTACTCGCGAACATTTTCTCTCCAACTAATTATTTTGAAGTAGAGTTATCAAATCTAATGCTATAGGGCAATCAAAGTTCACAAAACTGAATATTGTACAGATTGATATTTATTTTCATTTCCCCCTAATTTAGTTAATCTTTAAAAAAAATAAGGAAATATACATGGCCAAGAAACCTCATGAACCTGTTTATTATGGTGATTATCTTCAACTTAATAAGTTACTTGATACCCAGTATCCAAAATCTTTAGAAATTGAGAATAATGAAGCTCATGATGAAACTTTATTTATAATTGTTCACCAAGTATATGAACTCTGGTTTAAACAAATTATCCATGAACTAAAATCAATTGTGACAATGTTCTCAGGGAAAACTGTTCAAGAGAGAGACTTAACAACTGTTGTTGCCCGTCTTGAAAGAATCACAAAAATTCAAGGACTTCTAGTTGACCAACTTGGAGTTATGGAGACTATGACTCCAATGGACTTTCTTGAGTTCAGAGACCTTTTAGTTCCAGCCTCCGGATTTCAAAGTGTTCAATTTAGAGAAATTGAAGTCCTTATGGGCCTTAAGACAAGCAATAGAAAAGAAGTTGATAGAGAGTACTTTCTCGGTCGCCTAAATGACGAAGACAAAAAAAGAATTTTAGAGATTGAGTCATCCGCTTCTATACTAGAGCTAGCAGAGTCTTGGCTAGAGCGTATTCCATTTACTAAGAGTGAAAATTTTGACTTCTGGAGCGAGTACGAAGAAAAAATTAATTTGATCTTAGATGATGATGAAAAAATTATTCATGAAAACCAGGCCACTCTAGACTCTAGAGGGATGGCCATGCAACTTGAAAATTTAAATGCAACCCGTGAAACGTTTGCATCCCTTCTAGATGACACTAGACATAATCAGCTTATCGAAATGGGTAAGAGAACTCTCTCAAGAGACGCAACTTTAAATGCACTCTTCATTCTTCTTTATAGAGACGAACCTATTTTACACTTACCTTATAAATTCTTAACAACTCTAATGGATATGGATGAGCTATTCACCACTTGGAGATATCGACACGCCCTAATGGCACAAAGAATGTTAGGAACAAAAATTGGAACTGGTGGTTCTTCAGGGCATCACTATTTAAAAATGGCGGCAGAAAACAATAGAGTCTACTTAGATTTATTTAACCTCTCTACTTTTCTAATACCAAGATCAAAGCTTCCAACTCTTCCTGAAGACATTAAGAAAAACCTAGGATTTCACTTTAATGAATAAATACCAAAGTCTCTACTCAAGATTTTTAAAGGCCAATGAAGGAAAACTTCACTTTGCCTGTCATAGTCACCACTATTGGCCTGACTGCACAAGAGAGGCCCAGCTAGAGTATTGGGAAGACTCGTGCAAAATGATTGATAATAAATGGGAGTATATACTCGCAGAGAAGGCCGTTCAGGCCCAGAACCTACTTAGCAATAATTTGAACTTTAATAGACCAAAAGATATTACCTTTGCACCAAATACTCATGAGCTAGTCACAAGAATTCTTAGCTCATTTACAAAAAAGATAAAACTATTAACAACGGATTCTGAATTCTATTCTTTTTCTAGACAGCTTAACCGCTACATTGAAGAGGATCTAGTAGAGGTCACAATTGTTCCAACTCTCCCGATAGAAACATTTCAAGAAAGGTTCATAGAAGCTAGTTATAAAGGCTTTGACGTTGTCTTTACTTCACATGTCTTTTTCAATAGTGGACTTGCGGTTGAAAACCTTAACCTTCTAGTAGAAGAAGTATCTAAGAATAACTCTACTATAATAATAGATGGCTATCATGGCTTCATGGCACTGCCTGTTGATCTCTCAAAAATAGGCGATAAGATATTCTATATAGCAGGAAGCTATAAGTACGTTGGAGCAGGAGAAGGTTGCTGCTTTATGACTATCCCTAAAGATTGTAAACTTAGACCTCTCAATACTGGCTGGTTTGCAGAGGTTTCCTCTTTAGAGAATGTTAACGAAAATAGTGTTGCTTACCCTAGAGATGGGATGCGATTTGCTGGCTCTACTCTTGATTATACTTCACTCTATCGTCTAGTCTCAGTATTGGAGCTTTTTAAAAGTGAAAATATAAATTCATCACTTATTCACAAACACGTACAGAGTTGTCAAAAGAGCTTTT
>NZ_JBFGYP010000089.1:0-12299 GCF_041587335.1 Halobacteriovorax sp. | reverse complement strand
TGTGATTTAGATATTTTAAAAACTTTTTCTGGGAGTGTGAGTGTTAGCTCTGATAAATTAGAAAAAGAACTCTTTCTATTCCAGTGGTCTAAGGTGTAAATTCTCCAGTAATAAGTGCCTTCTTTGAAATTTATAAGCTCATATTCATTTATTTTTAAAGTCTCACTTACAATTAGACTCTTCATTTCTCTATCTTGATAAATTTCTAAGTAATACTCTTTTGTATCTGGGACTTCGTCCCAACGAATTATGGCAGATGTTGCTTCCTCACTTGCAGATACCGAGGGGATGAGAATATTAAAAATGCTTGTGAACAAGTTTCTAAATACTTTTAGAATACTATTTATTTTTAATTCTATCTGAAGACTATCCTTAAGCTTTGGAGCTAGAGGTGGAGGAGTAGGGCTTATTGTTACTTGCTGAGGTTCTCCGTAGTATGGCTTCTTTCCTTGAACAATGATTTTGGTTCTCCAGAAATAAGTACCGATATCAGGGATACTTGTTTTCAAATAGTTCGTATTCACTTGTTTGGATATTGATGTATCTGTAAAGCTACTATCTTTTGAAAGTTCGAAAACGTATTTAATCTTCTTTTCATTTTTAGTTCTTAAGTCTTTCCATTTGAATTCTACTTTTTTACTAGGTTTGTTAATTACTAATTTTGATCCGGCTTCTGGAATAGTGTTAGACTTATATAGATTAATATCGACAGAGAATGGAGTTGTATATTTTGTATTTCTCCCTAGACTATCAATTGAGCGTACTCGCCAAAAATATTTTCCAGAATTTTTGAATTCGATGCGTATAATATTTTTCGTCACATTTTTACTAATAATCTTCTTTGTGAAGTTAACATCTTTTGATAATTCAAAGAAATAGTCTGAAGTGTTATTTCTACTCCATCTAAAAACAGCTTTTGAATTAGGGAAGACAATCACTTCATCGTTATTGAGAGGAAGGATTAACTTAGGAGCACTAGGTAATGCTGGTTTTTTTATTGTAAATACTCTTTCTTTTGACCATTTTGATTTAGGGGAGTTGTAAGGTCTAATCTTCCATTTATATATACCTTCATTCAAAGACTGGATTTTGATACTTTTACTTTTGATAATTGAATTTTTTCCATTTAAAGAGAGCTCAAATTCTGAGAAGTAGGGATCAATCCAACTAAAGTGTACTGTTGGAGCTTTATCCTTATATATAATTATTTCTTCATGTTTAGGTGAGTTTTGATGTGTTGATAACGCTGGAATTACTTTAAATGATTGAGTGATACTTTTAGAGTACTGGCCATTAATTCTCCAGTAGTATTTTCCTGGAGTTAACTTCGTTGTATATGATTTAGAGTTAATCTTTGTCGAATGGAGTATTTTTCTAAATGTGTATTCTTTTGAGATTTGTATTATTCCATTTGTGATTTTATCCCAGTCGAATTTGATTTTATTTTCTGTAGCTGATAAGAAGATTTTATCTCCCTGTCTTGGATAGATGAGATTTACGGGTGACTTATTAATAATTATTTCATTGTCCACATCGGACGTAATTATATGTCCCTTTTCTAAGCTTACTGACTTCGTACTCCTCTTAACTTCAACCTTACCCTCTAATATAGAAACAGATGAACTTTTTTTACCTTTTGATATTTGAATTTTGGCATTCTTACTATTTAAATGAATAACTTCATTACCTAGGTTTAATTTAAAATCTTTTGTAGAGTTGTTTAGCTCTGCAACGATAAAGCCTTTTTCTACTTGAATCTCTTTATTTTTTGAAAATTGTGATAGGGATAAAAGAGTATTTTCAGCAATATTTAATTTAGGACCATTAATAATACTGATCTGAGCATCAGAGTTTTCGTGAGTATAAACTTTATCATTTTCATCAAGTTTATCTCCACTATGTGAGTTCCCCCAGAATAGGCTACTTCCCTTTCTTACTTTTACAGTATTTGTTTTGGATATTACTTCAGCAATAGATATTTGTTCTGAAAACCTTGAGACTATCTGATCAGAAACAAGAAAGTATGTACTTATAATAAAGCACAGAAAAGAAAATGGTATAAGATAGAAATCTAGCTTCTTATAATTCATTTCTTGTTAAGGAGGTTTTGCCCGCCTTTAATTTTTCATAACTTAGGTAGATAATCATAGATGTAATTCTAATGTAGTGAGGCCAATTTGAGTAGAAGGGTAGTTTTTCCTCTCAAGGTAAAATTGATCATGATAATGGTTGGGCTATTAATAAGCTCAATATCTTTCTATGCAATATTTGCTTTAAATTTATTCGAAAAAGATAAGTCTGCTTATATTTATGGTAATAGTAATGAGGCGAACATTTCCTTCAGTCAAAGTGCTATTAATTACCTAAATTCTTCCTTTGAGAGATTGCATATCTTGAGTTTTATCCCAACTCATCAACTTAAAGATGTTCTGTCAAATTACTCAGATGTTTACCATCTCGAAATAAAGTCATCTTCTGATGATAAAAATACGTTTTATAATTTAAATCAAATAGAGAAAGATGGTATTTCAAAAGATGAATATAAAACAATTGTTGATAGCTTCGATACAGGTAGCTTAAATGGATTTAAAATATTTAAAGATGAAATGATATCATTTTTAATCTTAAAATATGAGAATATTCAAAAAGGTGTAACTCTCACTATTTCATTAAGTACAGAAGAGCTAGATAGAATTCTTATGTCATTCTCTCAATATAAGTCTAATATTTATAATTTAGATGGTTCTCTTTTTTATAGTAAAGATGAGAATACGACCTCTTATATAACAGATATAAATAAAAGTAAGCTTGATGAAGCGACAATTGATGTTGATAGTGAGAACCCTAGGATATTATCATTTAAAATTGATTCAAAATATAATTTAATATTCACGACAGAAATATTGAAAAGTGAAGCCTATAAAGTAAATGATTACCTCATTGGGAAGTCTAAAGTTTTTGGATTAGTTATCCTTTCTTTATCAATATTTATTGCCTTACTTTTTTCTAGATCTCTAACTCAATCATTAGAAAAGCTTTATAATTTTACTCTCTCTATATCAAAAGGGGAGTTTAATCAAAATGTCGAAATTAAGTCTAGAGATGAGATTGGTGCACTTGGTGATTCTATAAACTTTATGAGTAAAGAGATTGTACGCTACATGAGTGAAATGAAAGAGAAGGCTCGTCTTGAAAATGAAATAGAAACAGCTCGCTATGTCCAATCGACATACTTTCCAGAAGAACTTATAGAAAGTCATAATCATTCAATAGCCTCATTCTATAAACCAGCAAGTGAGTGTGGTGGTGACTGGTGGGGATTTATCGAAAATGAAGATAGGTTATGTATTGTTATAACAGATGCTACAGGTCATGGAGTTCCTGCGGCGCTATTAACAGCTACTGCTCATTGTTGTATCGAAAATTTGAAACAAGTTGGAGGAGATGATTTAAAGTCACCTGCAAAAATTTTAGAGTTTATGAACTCATCTATTCAATGTTTGGATGGAAAGATGCTTATGACTGCTTTTTGTTGTGTTTTAGATAAAGAGTCTGGTCGGGCCTTCTATTCAAATGCTTCACATAACCCACCACTATATCGTGGAGTGATTTATGATGAAACCAAAAAGAATAATTTTAAGCCTTTATTAGGAAAAACTGGGCCAAGACTCGGACATAAAGAATTTGGAAACTATGTAGATGAAAGTATTCCACTGAATGAAATAGAGAGGATCCTATTTTTTACTGACGGTATTCTTGAATCAAAAAATAGTGAGAATAAGGAATATGGGCAGAGAAGGTTCCTAAAGTCCCTTAATAAATATGGGATGAGAAATAATAAGGGATTTATTGATAGTATAGTTGAGGAATCATTTTTGTTTTATGGAGATTGTCCTATTGATGACGATGTTACTCTTTTGAGTGTCTCTATGAAAAATAGTGGAGAATTGAAGATGGTTGATTTAAATAATAAAGAAATAGAGAAAAAGATTAAAGAGAATATAAGTTTTAGTTCAGATATTTTTATTCGAGATACTCCTATAAATAAAGATGGTTCTTTTTATCTATCGAGCAAGTCAGACCAAGAAAATATAGAAATCCTAATGAATAATCCTAAAATAAATCATTTGGTTGGGGCAAATTCAGCGAATATAGTCGAAGAACTTTTGCTCAATATAAATAACTATAAAAGAAATATGTCTCTTGGAGAATATTTAGATGAATATAGATTTCACACAACTAATGTTCACTCTAAAGAAGATTTTGATAAAATAAATAACTTATTGGGTACTCTAGATGTTGATGGCTACTTTGAGAGCCCTATTGATTATTTAAAAATTATTAGTAATGAGCTTCTCACAAATGCTATTTATCATTCTGGAGAAGGGGATGTCTTTACTGAACGATCTTCAATGCAAAGAAAGAGTACACCTGTGTTAACAGACTTAGAGTCTGTGGATTATACATTGGCAGTTGGGCACGAGAATATTGCAATTTGTGTTACAGATTTTACCGGCAAACTCTCAAGAGATATCATTATAGAAAACCTGGAGAGAAGTTTCAGGGAAAGAGAGCATCAGAGTAAGAATGGAGGAGCTGGATTAGGATTGTTTCTAGCTTTTTCTTACGCAAATCAATTGATTGTAAGGACAACTCCAGGAAAGTGTACTGAGGTCATTTGCATAATTGAAAAGAATAAAAGATTTAAAATGTATAAAGAAAGAATAACATCATTTCACTATTTTGAAGAAAAGGACGTTGTATGAGTGAAGGATTAAAAATAAACACTGGTAATGAAAATGGAAACTTAGTTGTTACATTTTCAGGTTTAATAGATGAGGACTCTAATTTTAGCTCTCTCGAAAATAAGTTAATTGGTAATGTCATTTTTGATTTCGAAGAAGTTTCTCTTATTAATTCTTGTGGAATTAGGGAATGGGTAACCTTTTTAGAGTCAGTAGATAAAGGTGTAACTTTAACTTATAGAAATTGTCGACAGATAATAATTGAGCAAGTCAACATGGTTCATGGCTTTATTAGAGATGGTGCTCAAATTGAGTCTTTTTACGCTCCTTACTATTGTGAGGATTGTGATCAAGAGCATAAGATTCATTTAAATGTATCTGATGTCAAAGATGGTCAGGCTCCAGTATTAAAATGCCCAAAATGCAAAACTGCCGATCTAGAGTTTGATGCTATTGAAGAACAATACTTCCAATTTATAAAATAGAGAATGATATGAATAAGAAAAAATACTTAGATCATCTGTTTGAACCAATTGTTATTATAAACAATGAGAATGAAATTATTTATTATAATCATTTCTTTTCAACATTTACTGGTTTATCGCCTCGGAAAATTAAAAAAATAGAGGATGTGCACAGCCTTATGTCTTCAGTTGATAATAAAATAATTTTAAAAGAACAAGTTGATAAGGTTCGAGTTAATGGAGGAGTTTCTGTAAGTAAAGAAGGTCTAATCAGTTTTGTCGACTCTGAGGATGTCTTTAATTGCGTTATTAAGGTTAGCCAAGCTTCTGAGGATGAAGTTCTTATTTGTTTTAATGATCTCTCTATTGAAAAATCAATTTATGATAAGTACAGAAAGCAAGTTGAAGAGTTAAAAGTTTCATATAAGCAGCTTGTTCTGGCAGATAAATTAAAAAGTATTGGAGAGCTTTCCGCTGGTATTTCACATGAAATTAGTAATCCACTAACTATTGCATCAGGTAATACTGAAATTTTAGAAATTCTTTTAGAGTCGCAAGGTGAATTAAGCTCTAAAGACGATATATTTGAATCAATTTCAAACATTCAAAGTTCTCTTCTTAGAATTAATAAAATAACATTGAATATGAAAAAATTTGTTCATGAGGGAATTAAAAGCAAACAATTCGTCTCTGTTGATAGATTGATTCAATCGTCGGTGGCCCTCGTTACGCCTTCTTTTGAGAGACTTGGTATCACTCTTAGTTGTGAACAGTTTTCTGATATTTCTGCTTATGTGGACGAATTAGCTATTGAACAAGTATTAGTAAATCTTCTTAAGAACGCTCTGGATGCTGTAAGCTATTCTTCAAAGAAAATAAAAGAAGTCAAAGTCTTCACTTCTTTAGATTCTAGTAATAATTCTTTTTCTATCTTTATTCAAGACTCTGGGGATGGAATTCACGAGGAAGATGTAGATAAAATATTTAATCCTTTTTTTACAACAAAAGAATTAGGAGAGGGAACTGGAATGGGATTATCTCTTTCATCTCAAATTATTGAAGAGCATCAAGGTGAGATTTCTCTTTTTGAAAATAGCAAAGAAGGCTGTACATTCTCACTTACTCTACCTTCAGCTGAAATTAGTAATTATTTAGACCTTGAAACTCGTAATTCTAATCTCGAGGGAACAGAGAATATAAATGTATTAGTTCTTGATGAGGATTATACTAATTTAAATTTCTATACTTCTCTTAATGAGCAATATGGTGGTTCGTTCTTAGTTTCAAGGAGTATTTCAAAATCTATTCAGCTTTTTGAGTCTATAAATATTAATAAGGTCATTATTGGAGAATCTCTATTTAATAAAGAAAACATAAATTCAATATTAAGCTTAGCTGATGATATTGAAATATATGTATACAGTGAGTCTGACAATATCGATGGGGTTGATATTAGTGGTGTTATAAAAACTCCACCAAGTAAGAAGGATGTCTTTAATAAACTAGAACTTAATCTTGGAGATGAAGATGAAGACTAGTACAAAAACTACAGGGATAAAAAAGCCTAAATATAATGTTTTAGTAGTAGATGATGAAGAGAAGATTTGTAAAATTATTAAAATCTTCTTAGATATGTCATCTAGATTTAGTAATGTTGTGTTAGCAAAAGATGCTCTTGAAGCTATGATGAAACTTAATAATCAAGATTTTGATTTAATTATTGTTGATAAGTCTATGCCAAATCGTTCTGGGTTAGATTTTATTTTAAATTTAAAGAAGTCCTTCAGGCTAGGAAAGATTAAGGTATTGTTAATATCTGGTTGTCTCACGAAAGAAGATACTCTTCTGGCAATGAAGCTAGGTATAAAAGATATATTAATAAAGCCTTTCAATAGGCAGAGGTTGATGGAGAAGGTAAGTACTATTTTAAACTTTTAGTAACTCCAGCTAACGTTTAATCCTCCTCCATTATCTACAAAGATTGGAGAGAGGAAGTAAGGGCTACCACTTTTGTAGTTATAATAAGTCCCCCAGCCATAAGCAGCACCAATTGTTGCTCCAGCTATGACATCATGAAGATAGTGAAAATCATCGTTTATTCTACTAATTGATATAAAGCTAGCAATTGAGTAGGCTGCGCCTCCCCAGTACCAACCATGTCTTGCTGCTACAACTGAAGCAAATGCAAATGAGCCAGCAGAGTGACCCGATGGAAATGAAGAGTCGTCATCAGGATAGCCAGGCCTTCTTTCACTGACCAGTAGCTTTGTAAGCATGATTAGAGATGATGAATAGATAGAGGCCTTGGTCATATGCTCACCATTTTGAACACTTTTCTCATTCTGAAAATAGTATCCATGAGCCAGATACCCTATCGAATAAGTCACATTAAGTATTCCTCTCCCCATTATATCGCCAATGATTCCATATTTTCCAAATGGTTTAGCCTCTTTAAGAGATTCTCTTTTTCTATATGTCCTGTTTGATTTATTAGCATACACCATTAATGTTGATGCTAATCCACCCATTGTTATATATTTTGCATCTGTAGTAATAGGGCTGGTTAAGTCGTTATACCAACGCACCTCTTTAGATTGAATTTGAATTGATAAAGTAAAAAGAATTAATAATGAAAATATTTTCATAGAAGTATCCACCAGCTCAACATATATTCTTCGCTATCAATCTCAAACTCTATATTTCTAGATACGTCTTCTTCAATTGAATTAAAGTAAGATTCCCTTTCAAGGTAGCTAAATGTTAGTCCTTTATTTTTAGAGTATTTCCAGTTTGCCCTTGCGCCAATCTCTACAGCGTAACCTTTATCACTATTTCTTTCGAAGTACTTATTAGAGGTATTATAGTCTGTCATTGATGAGTATGATGAGAGCAGGTGTAATGAGAACTTTTCGAGAATTATGCCAGGATTAAATCTAAAACCTACTTCAGTGAAGCTTTCAATTGTATCTTCTGCTCCTGAGTCTAGAACAATTTCTTTTTTTCCGAAAAGTGTAGAGAAAATCTCACCGCTTACTTCGATATGTTTATGTTGATATAAATAGAGATAGCTTAGTTTTATTTCATTTCTACCATTGTAAAATTGATGAGCTTTCGGTTCCACTAACTTAGGTCTTAAGGAAGCAAATAGTGCATGATGAAAGTTTTCTCTAGGGTCATTAAACCAATAATAGGCTTTAAATGTGGGTTCACTTGCACCGTGACTATTATCTCTTTTGTCTTCTATATAACTTAAGTTTCCAGAGTAGGTTTCAGTATATTCCCCAGCGACAAGTACTTTAAACTCTATTTCATAGCTAAGTCTATCACTAAAGGCTTTTTGGTAATTGATAGTTTGAAGGTATCCTTCTTGATTGGTGAGATCTAAAAGTTGTGCATCTTTTTCATACGTTTTCTCTAGCGAATATAGGCCAGATGATAATGTAATTAAAGTTTGATCTTTTTTTAACTGAGGAAGAATACTTAAGTATTCAAAAGCATAGGAGTTACTAAATATTAAAAAAAGAAGGATAATTTTCATATAGTTATTATAGTAAGATAAGTATGATTTTTAAATGTATTAATTTACTTGGAGACTATTTGTGTTAATTAATTTTATTGATCCATGTAGTGTATTGAAGCTTATTAGATTCTGGCCTCCTTATTTTGGAGCAGGGATATACGTTAAGTCAGTAAATAAGGAGTTTACAGAAGTAGAAACTAGGATGAAGCTTCGTTTTTTCAATACAAATTACGTTGGAACTCATTTTGGCGGTTCTCTGTATTCTATGTGTGACCCCTTTTTAATGTTTATTCTTTTACACCATCTTAGAGATGAGCATATCGTTTGGGATAAAAGTGCTTCAATACAGTATCTTCGTCCGGCAAAAGGTGAGGTAAAAGCTTTATTTAAAGTAACTTCTAATGAGGTGGAGGAGATTAAGAAAAACTGCTTGAATAGCTTTAGTGTTGAGCCAAAGTACGAAATAGAAATTACTGATAGTGAGAATAAGGTCGTAGCGATAGTTTCAAAAACACTCTATGTCCGAAGAAAGGATGCCAAAAAATTATTTAAATCTAAGGAGAGTGTTTAGCTTTTTAGAAAAATTTTACTTTTATTTACCTAGTCGAGAACCTCATTGAGGAGTAATCTCGCTATATGTCTAGAAATATCGAAAAATCACTACTTTTAACCCTTGGTGCATTGGCTGCTTTTGGCCCAATGACTATTGATCTTTACCTCCCAGCATTTATAGAAATAGGTAAGGATCTCTTAGTTCCTACTGAGGATGTACAATATTCATTAACTTCCTTTCTTGCTGGCCTCTCAATTGGCCAACTAATATATGGACCCATTTCTGATCGCTACGGTAGAAAAAAACCTCTTCTGGCCGGAATTATAGTTTTTATATTTACATCTATCCTTATTTCATACGCTACAAGTTTAGAGTCGTTAATTGTATTAAGATTTGTTCAAGCTTTGGGCTCTTGTGTTGGAATGGTTATTACAAGAGCTATTATTAGAGATATGTTTGAACCAAGAGAGGCTGCAAAAGTCTTCTCTCTAGTGATATTAATTATGGGAGCTGCTCCTATAGTTGCACCTTTACTTGGAACTCAAATCCTACTTCTTTCTAATTGGAGAATGATATTTATTTTTCTAGCACTATTTGGCTTTTTAACATTGCTAGGTTCAATATATAAGATCCCTGAAACGTTGAAGAAAAGTATTCCTGTTAAGAAAGGCTTTTTTAATTACTTCCATTTATTAAAAGACAAACAATTTATGGTGGCCACTTTCGTTTGTGGAACTATATCTGCGGGAATGTTTTCATATATTGCTGGTTCTGCATTTGTTTTTCTAAATATTTTTAAAGTTTCAGCTACGACTTATCCTATCATTTTTGGATCTAATGCTTTGGCATTTATTATTTGCTCGCAAATAAATGCGAGGCTACTAAATACGCACTCTATTGATGCAATTCTACGTAAGGCAGTCGTTGTTGCATTTATAGCTGCTGCATTAACATTTCTGTCAATATTCTTTGAGTTAAGTCTTCCTTACTTTCTTGTTTCTTTATTGTGCACAATAGGAACGATCGGGTTTATCATGCCAAATATAACTGCTAAGGCCCTAGAGTTTCAGCAGGAGAGAGCTGCTGTGGCCTCTGCGATGATGGGAAGTATTCAGTTCTGCATATCTTCTTTAGGTTCGGTTATGGTTACTGTGTTTTCAAACGGTACCGCCTGGCCGATGGTCTTAACAATACTTATATTTAATTTACTTACATTTCTTCTATATTACATAGGCATTGAGCGTAAACCTTAATATTTTCTAAACTAGCAAGATAAGGTACTTTATCCTATTAGGTAGAAATATGACTTTATGGTAAAGTTATAGAGCTGTGGATTTTACTTTGAGGCCTTCTTGAAAGTACTTTTATTCTTACTGACATTTCTCTTTTCAACATATGTACACTCTAGCGTCAAAGTCGCTTTATTTGATATTGCACCTTTTAGTTACATTAACGACAAAGGTGAACTCGACGGAGTAGTATATAAACTTTGTAAAAAGATAGAGAAAGAATCAGGTCTTGAGTTTGACTATAGCCTTGTTCCATATGCGAGAGCAATTAAACTCCTAACTGACGGAGAAGTTGATCTCGCAGTCTTTTACCCGTCAACTAAGTATGAGGGACTCTTTGATAAGTTAGCTCCAACTCTTGGTAACTACAACTATCTAGTAAGTTTAAAAAATCTCTATATTAAATCTCTAAATGATATTGGAGAAAAAAAGATCGGACTAATTCGAGGGGCTAAATACTCTGAAGAGTTTGATAAAATGAAAAAGCCAGGAGTGGTTTTTCTACAGGATTACAGTAAAGTATTTAATATGCTCCTTTTAAATAGGATTGATATTGCTGTTATCTCTTCTGCTGCATTTGAGTACTTTCTTAGAGTTCAAAATATCAATGCTGAGGATAAACTTAATATTTATACAATAAATTTACAGCCAAACTGGATCCATATTAATAAAAAGCTAGACCCAAATATTAGAGAAAAGCTTAAAAAGGCTAATTCTTCAGTTATTAGAAGTGGTGGGTATAAAACCTTGGAAGAGCTTCTTTAGTTCTGCTAATCAATTAATTATTTAAAATCTAACATAACCCCTTGTATTTACATGTCTGTTAAGCTGTTTACTCAACTCTTAATATAAAATAGTATTGTTTTTAATTAGTTAATATGTTAATTATATAGTTAACATATTAACCAAGGTACGTAATGAGTAGATTAAAATTTGAAGATAGAGACATGAATATAATTGCGAAAATGTCTAGAACCATTAAAAGCCTAGAGAAAATGGTGTCTGTCTCCATGGAGGAGTTCTCTTTAACTAAGCCTCAGCTGGATGTCCTTGTAGTTATAAAGTTTTCTTCTCATGATGCGCTAAAAGCTACAGAAATAGCAGAAGAGCTCTTTGTATCAAAAGCAAATATTTCTGGACTGATCTCAAGATTAGAGTCCGCTGGTTTTATAGAGAGGGCCGTTGATCCAGATGACTCTCGAGCAAAGAAGTTAACTTTATCAAGTAAAGCAAATGATGTTTTAGATAAAGTTCTTCCTAAATATATAACAATGACAAATAAAATAATGTCTAAATTTTCGGAAGAAGAGAAAACAATACTCGTAGGACAATTAGAATATATTGAATCTTCTATGAGTAGGGGGGGAATACATGAGGAAAAATAGTTTATTTGTGACACTAGTTATGTTGATGACGAGCTCAGTGTCTGCTGAGATAGTAAATTTAAATGAAAAGAAAGTTATCGAAATGGCATTAGAAAGAAATGAATCTATGGGCATATCTCAAGCTGAAATAGAGATCGCTCAATCGAAGATAGATGCCTCTGTTTCAAACCTTTTTCCTACCTTCTCTTTGCAGGCTCAAATTAGAAAGTCGAGTGGTAAGGGGAGTGTTCTTCCATATGGTTATCAGTGGAATGAGAGTGGTTCTGTGGGGATTACACAGCCTCTTTATACTTTTGGAAGAATAAGTAGTGGGATTGATATTGCTAAGGCCAGTAAAGAAATT
>NZ_JBFGYP010000088.1:0-12329 GCF_041587335.1 Halobacteriovorax sp. | reverse complement strand
TCTGAACTCATAAGCCACGGCATACCATGATCATTCTTTTTAGTTAATGGAGTATCCACAAAGCCAGGAGCTATACAGGTAACATCAATATTAAAACCTTTTAAATCAAGTGAGTAAGACTCACAAAGCTTTAATATTGCGGCCTTAGATGCCGAATATGAAGATGCCCCAGGCAGACCAACCATTCCGGCCACACTTGCCACAGCTGCGAGGTGACCACTCTTATTTGGGAGCATATTCTTAAGAGCCCCTTCAAAAGTATTTAAAACACCTAAAACATTTATATTTATAACATCTCTAGAAGCATTGAAGTCTGGAGTCTTAGTTTTACTACCTACACTTCTTCCAGCACTGGCGATCATTAAATCAAGGTGCCCTTTACTGAATTCATCAATAGCGGATATAAGCTCCTCTCTATTAGTAACATCAGCTCTATAAGCTGATAAATTCTCATACTTCTCAAGTGCTCCACTCTCAACTCTAGAGAGATCTCTTCCACAGATGCCAACAGTGTGACCATCATCTAAATATTCTTTAGCAAGAGACCAACCAATTCCAGTAGTTCCGCCTGTAATAAAAACTTTCATATTATTTATCCTTTAAACTATTCTATCCAACTTAATAGATGTGGCAACTGTACATCTATGAATTGAATCTATAAACTTTGATCATGATATTTCTAGGACTTATATTTATTGGTTTACTTGTTGGCCTACTTTCTACTTTTTTTGGAGTCGGAGGAGGTATTTTAATTGTCCCCACTCTATATACTTTTCTAGAATTTTTGCCACCTCAAGTGGTTATTGCAACTTCACTTACTCTCATTTTCTTTAACTCCGGAAGAAATACGTATAACTTTATAAAAGCTGGGGTTAGACCAAAGTATTCATATCTTGCGCCCATAGCGATCTCCATGCTCATTGGAGTTCTAATTGGAGGGAAGCTGACTCTTATAATGGACTCGAAATCCATTAAATTAATTTTCAGCATATTTGTTTTTCTAATTGCTCTAAAAACGATCCTCAACAAGAAGCCAGCAGTAGAAGGTACAGATTGGTCACCAGAGCTAAATGCTAAGAATATCCTATTAGGAACTCTCACAGGACTAATCGGAGGGCTTATATCTGGAATGACAGGCCTAGGAGGAGGAGCTATCTTAATACCTCTATTTATCTTCATCTTACATATTCCGTTTAGGCTCTTATCCGTAAATAGTAATGTATGCATGATGGTGGGAACTTTCACAGGTATGGTTACCTATCTTATACAACCAACTCCTACTTTTGTTTTCAACTACAGGTTATTAGAGATGGGACAATTTGGTTACGTTAACTTCTCAATTGTCCTAGCTCTGTTTATTGGATCAACAGTCTCATCAAAAATTGGCGTAAACTGGACACAGAAAGTTAACCCTAAGCTCGCAAATAAGCTTTTTTGCGTACTTCTACTGATAATTTCAATAAAAACCTTTGTTTCTTCACAATTTTATTAAAAAATATCAAATTCTTTATTGACTCTACGGACAGAAATCCTTATATTTAGTTTCAAGAAATGCGGGGGAGTAGTTAAGTTGGTTATAACGTCGCCCTGTCACGGCGAAGGCCGCGAGTTCGAGTCTCGTCTCTCCCGCCATTTTTTATTTGATCATCTACCAACATTAATGATCATAAAAAAGCCCAGTTTAACAACTGGGCTTTTTTGTTTCTGGGGTAGTCTAAACCCGATACCGAAAAATCAATTCAATCATTGTACTACTTTTAATAACTATTTGAGGCTTACATAAGTCATTTGTATAAGCACTTTATGAGATAACTCTTCGGAGTTTTTTTAAAGAAGCTAGAATTTACCCCACTCTCTTTTTGTTTGTCTTTTTTCTTAAAGTTTACCTTCACCAAACAATCAAATCCTTTATAAATGACATATTTTAAATCCATCATTAAAAAGGAAGAATCTAATGAGAACAAATATGTTGCTACTAACTCTTTTATTATTGTTAGCCTCGTGTACCTCTACAATAATGAGAAGATATGAACCTGTCGGCGACAGAGAAAATAAGATAATCTATCGAAACAATTCAAAAGCTTCAAAAATCATACAAGATGATATTCAAACGATTATTCAGTTCAAAGAAAAAATAGATGACACCATATACATAAGTGCGGAAGTTACTAACAATTCTCAAGAAGAATTACTAATTACACCCAATTTCTTTAGATTATATTCAGAGAATAAAATAGTTCACCATTTTTCATACGAAGAAGACTTAGAAAGAAGAAAATCATATATAAAAATTCAACGAGATAGCTTAAAAACGAATAGTCTTCAAGACGCTTTAGAGCTCACAAATATTACCTTATCCCTCTTTAAAGAAGGAGAAGAATATAAAGAATATGAAGAGAACCGCATACAAAACGAAAAGCTTGAAAGAGAAAAGAAAAGTGAGCTCAATACATCAATAAATGAGTTTGAAGAACTCTTAAAAAACTATCCTATAAGGCATACATTACTTAAAAATGAGAGAAAACAATTCATATTAAAGTTCAGATTAAAAGCCTTCCCAAATCAACTTCATTTAAAAGTAGGCAGTAATGAAAATACTCCTGTGACATTCCAAATTCGTTAAGTAGCGAAAACTAGATATTATCTTTTCCTATATGGTATCGAGTCTAGCCTCCACCTAACAGAACAATTATGTTTTAGCTTGGAATTGACCGAGATATAAGACTACTTTTTATAAATATCTTTACGATGACCAATTTTCAGTACTAAAACGATTAGCTTGTTATCTATTACTTCATAAATAATGCGATAGTTACCTTGTCTCACACGGTAGACATCTTCTTCACCTTTAAGCTTTCGACAACCACTAGGAAAAGGTGATATCGCTAAAACTTGAATAGCTTCAACAACTTTTTTAAGATCTTTTTTAGGTATTTTTTTTAAGGACTTCTCTGCTGTCGAAGTAATTTCTATTTTATAGTTTGCCACTGACTTTTAACTCTTTTAGAACCTCTTGAAAATCACGAGACTTTTCTTTTTTTAATTTACGAATATCAGATACATCTTCGTACTCTTCAATTTTATCTAGAATTGCATCTTCTAAGAATCTATTAATCTTTAATCCTCTATCTTCACAGAAGAGATCGAGTGCATCTTTAATAGTTTCATCAATTTTTGTTGCAAGCTGTTTAGCGGCCATATGAACCTCCATATAATATATATTATACCATATTTGTCTATTTTTTTCTATATAAAGATAGATGAGAAGATGAATCAAGAGCTTCTGACACACCTTATAGAATAGTCTCTAGAGAAAATCCTTTAGTATCTGCTACTTAGATAAGGTATCAAGAAGTTCAAGTGGAGCCGCTCCCGCCATTTTTTATTTGATCATCAACCAACATTAATGATCATAAAAATACAACGAAGTAAATTTACGTAGTATTTTGACTGCAACAAGATTTCTTATTAATCCACTTCTTTCTTTAGTAGAGCTGTCTCACCTTGTGTAAACTTCAATTCACTACCGTCAGCGCTAAAGTTAAGTTTAATTCCTGCTCTAAAGTATGAGAAGTCAGTATTTGAAGTTGCTTCAAAAGGGACTTCACTTTGTCCTGGTCCAGATGCTTTTCCAAAAAGAGCACCATTTCTATAGTGAAAAGTTAGTTTTAATGGAAAGTCATTCCCAGAGTATGTGCCTACATATTTCTTTAATATGTTTTCTGATACACTAACTGCCTTTTTAAACGTTGGTATATCAAATGAGTCCTTAAAATAGGAAGCAAGTATAGCAATTGAAATATCATTAAAATTTGTGACCATTCCATTAGATAACTGAGCAAAGGCCAAATCTTCTTCCTTATTATAACCAACGATAGAACGAAACCCATCGATACCGCCCGTGTGCCCAAAAAACGTCTTATTATGATAAGGAATTTCAAAAAGTCCTAATCCATAACTGTCTTTGATTGAAGTCATCATAGAAAGCGACCTTTTTGTAACAAGTTCTCCGTTGAACAACGCTCTAATAAAAACTAAGACCTCATTCGAAGTAGAAGCAATAGCACCTGCACCTAATGGAACGCTTTCATGAGTATTCCCTGCAAGTTCCCATTTAGCTCCTTTTTCATAACTTTTCACTTCCTGATCGCGCGGATTCTTAGAATTAAATACAAAAGTATTCTTAAGCTTTAAAGGAGATGTAATATATTGATCAAGTAAATCGGAATATGTCTTACCAGTAACTTTAGATGCGATAAAAGATAAAAGAACATATCCTGTATTAGAATATTTACTTTTCTCACCTGGAGAGAACTCAAGTTTGTAGGAACGGAATCTCTCTAGATGCACTTCCTCTGATTGATGCTTTTCATGATATTCTAAATAACCGTCAACTGATGTTAAGTTTGGAAGGCCTGAGCTATGTCTTAAAAGATTCTCTACCGTGATGCTAGCTGATTGATGAATTTTTGGGTAAAAGTTGGAAAGTTTTGTATCTAACTTAAGTTTTCCCTCTTCGATAAGCTTTAAAATGATAACAGCTGTATATGTTTTTGAGATTGAACCAATTCGATAGACAGGGTCTTTTACCTTTTCAGGTCCGAAGTGCTTTGTGTAAACAAGCTTACCTTTTGCTAAAATAGCAACAGAGCCCATTCCCTTTTCATATTCTTTTACAAGTTCTAGATACTTATTCAGTTTTTCGTATTGTTTATCTGCTAAACAATTTAAGGAAAGAAGAAAAATAAAAAGAGTTATAATTTTATTCATTGATTACCTAATATTGTTAAATATCGACTTCTACATTAATATTAATTTTCTTACCATCTTTGGCCTCAAGAAGAATATAAATATCATCCTCTCCAACTTTTCGGCCCTCCAGTTTAAGTCTTTCATCGTCAGCTTGCTTTAAAGAAGTAACGAGAGAAAGCAGTTTTGAATTGAAGTCATTTTTAATGATAATATGATCATCGTTAACTTCTACAACGAGGTCTTTGTGAACTTTAATTAAGTTATCTTTTCCATCAATAATAATTTTTCCATTATCAACATTTACTATTTCAGAATGACCATCGACATCGACAATGTCAGCCACTTTTACAGATTTAGACTTTCCGTCAACAGAAACAAAGTCACCAAAAATGTTAACTTTTCTTTCTCTTTCGTTAACTTTAATGGCCCCCCAAAAAAGAGATATATCTTTATTTCCTTTTGCGTCTTTTGAGATACTGAAAGAAGAGAAAATAATAAGGCAAAAAACTACAAGTCCAATAATTACAACTAGACCTAAACCACTTAAAAATCCACTCATTCAATCTCCGACACATTAATTGTTTAATGAGAATATATTCCATATTTTAAAGACAAAGTGAACGAACATAACTTTTAACTATATTTATTACTTAGTAGATAATTCTGTATAAGTCACTGATAATTAATAAATAAGTCGCTCGACACTAATCTCGATATTGAGCCTCTCCCCTCTCAATTTTTTTTGATCAGATACCAGCTATCATGACTATAAAAGAAAACTTTAAACGATCTTTTTAGAATGATTACTAAATTTTTCAAGAAAGACCCCAGCTGTCAAAATAAATGAACCTATGAGAAATGATGGCCAAGAGACTTCACTTTTCCAGAAGACGAGATTAACTATTATTGCCAAAGGAATAACAACATTATTCATGACTGCCAACTCTCCATAAGACACTAACTTAGATCCAGAGTTCCATAGATAATATGAAAGACCTGAGCCAATCGCCCCTAGCCAAAATAGTATTCCCCACTGAACGTTTGAAATTTTAATTAGACTTAGATCTGAGTATATAGCGACTAATATTGTTATTGGTACGAGAGCACCAATATAGAATAGAGAGAATGTTTCTTTTTGATCGTGATCATTTATGTATCTCTTATATAAAACTTGTCCAAGTCCAAAAGATAAATTTGCGGCCTGTACCATCAGAAAACCAAAGAAGAAATTTTCAGAGACGGAGCTCCATTTGATTACAAGAGCACCTATTATAACAAGAAAGACACTCACTAGTTGAGAGAGCTCTAATCTTCGCTCTAAAGCTGAGCCTATAAGTGAAATATAAAGTGGTGTTAACACAGTAAATAAGGCAACTTCTACCACCGAAAGAAAGTGAAAGGAGTTAAAATAGAAAATATACATAAGTCCAATCTGTAAGGCACCTATCCCCATTACTTTTAAACTATTACCTGTTAATAAATTTCGTGTTTTTATAAATGGAAGAAAAACTAAAAAGGCGATAGAAAATCTAATCCATATAGCAAGATAAGTATCCATCTTACCAACAATAAAATTTCCAATTAAACTAAATGAAAATGCCCAAATTATAGAAACTACTATTAATCTTATCATTTTTTGAAGATAGCATAGTCGTAACACCTAGTCTTGAATCTCATTTATTTTATATTTATATCTATAGCCGGCGAAATAGTTATTCCTCAAGCCAAACATAATTTCTAACCATAACCTAAGATTAAAGGTCTTCATGTCTCAATATCTCTTCACCTTCACCGACTAGAGTTTATATCTTAGTTAAAGAATGAATTTCAATGGAGGATAAATTGAAAGATAAACTATTACTGATTTTTTTATTATTAGGTTTGAGTGTTGCTATTGTTTCTTGTGGTGATAGCGATGACCCAGAGTCAAGTTCTGCAAGTACTTTCTCATTAAGTGGATCGGGCTCATAGCAAACAATATTCCAAATTATATACATAAAAATTCAGGAGATAATATGAAGTACCTACTATTGGCATTAACAGTATTTGCCAGTCAAATTAGTTCGGCGGCTGACCTTGGCCTAGACCCAGCAAACTTAAAATTAAAAGTTTATAAACTCGCAGTTTCTACTAGTGCACTATGTACTAACCTAACAACAGTTATAGACGAGTCAGCACCTGACTATATGGACTTTTTATCAAATCCAACTCTAGGTTCTGGATTATTAACTAATGGGACATACCCATGTATAGTGATTGAAATGTCTGATCAGGTTAAATTCACGCCAGATGAAACAAGTGATGGTGGAAATTGCAGTACTGGAGTAGAGGAAACTCTAGATGTATGCAGCTCAGGCGCAAGTAAGCTTGTAGACGGAACAACTACGACTTGTGCTTCAGGAGACAATAGAGTCGCAATGTATTTATCGACAACATCAACTTCAACAGGAGGCGGGGCAGATGCATTTAATCCTCCTACGACTACAAGCGATAGCTCAAACGGATTTAATCTTGGATCTGCTCTGACTGTCTCAGGAACATCTTCTGCAAAGTTTGTAGTTAATGGATCTGGAAAAGTGTGTGATACAGATGATGGGGGCTGTAGTGGCTCTGCAAATAGCTGTGAACTAGCTCCACCAACTTTTACATTCGTTCAATTATAAAAGATTATAATATGAAGGTCAGCGACTTTAATACTGACCTTCAATATAGATGTTTCCTACTTAAGTGGTTTTCTAAATTTTAGAGTCATTCTATCCGACTCTCCTATCGCTAAATACTTTGCTTTATTATTTTCTTTGTCTCTAAGGCTTGGAGGTAGTGTCCAAACACCTTTAGTGTGATTGGTAGAATCATTATAGTTGGCATTTATCTCACTCTTTGCCACAAATTCAAATCCTTGTAACTCAGCTGCCTTTATCACGTAATCTTCTCGCACATATCCACTTTTTGATTTTGGATCTTGTTTTTTATTCATCTTAGCTCTGTGCTCAACAATACCTAAGACTCCACCAGGCTTTAACGCTTTATAGAAAACTTGTAATACTTCATCCAACTTTCCTGCTTTCATCCAATTATGTACATTTCTAAAAGTCAAAACCCTATCCATGGAGTTATCTTTTCCTATGGCCTCAATATATTTAGGAGGCTCTAGAGTAGAAAATGTTACTTTGCCAAAGAGCTCCTTGTTTGAAGTAAGTGCTCTTACCTTCTTGTTTAATTTTGGAGCGTATGGTTTTTCTGATTGGTCAGAGAAAATAGTCAAATGTAATTGTCCATTCTTTCTTAAGTATGGTCCTAGAATTTCTGTATACCAACCACCTCCAGGAGAGATCTCTGCAACTTTCATATTAGGTTTAACTTCAAAAAACCTTAGGGTTTCAACTGGATTTCTATAAGTATTTCTAACAATATTTTTCTCACTTCGATGCTTGCCGAACGCAGCCTTCTCTAACTTATGTCTATCATGACGCGGACCTTTGTGCGCACAACTAACCAATCCTAAACTTAATAAAATAATTAACAACTTCATCCTTAAACTCCCATTTAGTTTATTACATAGATTGATTATGCTCCCTTTAAGATTAGGAGCAATAAACAATTGAATTGTCCTATCGATTATTATGTTAAGAAATCCCTTTTCGTGAAGAAATTGGCCCCAAGTAGAAACTTTGACACTTCTAACTCGCACCATGCCACGCACCAAGTAACTGATTATACGTATAAAAAAGTGGCACTAATTTTGTAGATCAAACAATACAAACTACAGAGAGGGAAAAATGAAAAGAATTTTAAGCGCCATTATCTTTATTGCTTCTATAAACACTGGAAGCGTAAATGCGTCGAGTAATGTAAATGAATTATTCAATTTAAAGCAACTATATGAACAGAAGGCATTTGAGATAAAAGTAAAGCAGGAGGAAGAAAAAATTCTTCAGGAGGGTAAATCTGTTTTTGATTTTTATAACTTTGATGACTCATTCTTGAATAAAAAAAGCTTAGACTTTAAAAATACCAATATCAATTGTGCTGAATGGGTATTTCAAGGACCAGGAACAAGAGAGGAGGCCATTGAAGCCTGCCGTGGTGTAACAGATATGTCCTGTGTTCAATGGATATACCAAGGTCCTGGAACAAGGATGGAAGCTGCAAGAGCATGTAGAAATACTTATTCAATAGATTGTGCTAAGTGGGTATACCAAGGACCTGGAACAAGAATAGAGGCGGTCAAAGTATGTGAGAAGGTATATGATATGTCCTGTGTACATTTTGCATATCAAGAAGCTGGTGTAACCAGAGTAGATGCCGCGAGATCTTGTTCAAGTAGAAATACCAGACCTCCTAGAGATCGAGATCGATGTAACTAAAATTAAGAATGAATCTATAAATTTTTAAATAGAGTCCGAGCGAGAGTTCGGACTTTATATTTTTAAAATTGAAGAAATTTGAGAAGATTATTTATTTAACTCACTCTCAATCTCTTGAGAGCGCAAATATGCAGCATCTAAAGCAGTAGATGTCATACTTTCAATACCACTACTCTTGTATGAATTTACCGCCTCGATAGTAACTCCACCTTTAGAAGTAACATTTGATATAAGAGTTTCAAGTGATAAGTCCTTTTGATTCGCCATTAACTCACTACTTCCTCTAAACAATTGGATTGAAATTTCTTTAGCTTTCTCCTCAGAAATTCCCCAGCTTACAAGCTTTGTAACCATTGTCTGAGCAAATAAAAAGACATACGCAGGTCCAGAGCCAGAGACGGTAGTAACTTGATCGAAAATTATTTCAGAAGGCATCTCTGCAACTTCTCCACATGATGAAAAGAACTCATCGACAAGCTTTCTTTCATCATCTAAAACTTCTTTGCCATGAAATACTAAACTCATCCCCATACCAATTAAGGCCGGCGTATTTGGCATAATACGTGTAACTCTTGAAACGCCTAATTTATTTTTAATCGCTTCAACAGGAGTTGCTGCAAGAATTGAAATAATATGTTTATTCGTAAGATCTAGACTTGATTCATTGATACTCTGACTAAGACTATTCAACTGTTGAGGCTTACAAGCAAGTACAATTGTACTTGCTTCATCTAGCTCTGATAAACTCTTAACAGCTCGTCCATTAACTTCCTTAGCTAAATTCTCAGCTCTTGTATAGCTTGGAGTGTATGTTAAAAAATTTATCTCATTATTCTTGTTAAAGAAGCCTTTAACAATTGCTGTGGCCATATTCCCACAACCAATTACAGCAATCATACTAACCCCTAATATTTCCGTCACCAACAATCACATAGCGAGATGTTGTCATCTGTTCAGCTCCCATTGGTCCATAAGCATGAAGCTTTGTAGTAGAAATTCCTAACTCAGCACCTAGTCCTAGTTGACCACCATCATTAAATCTAGAAGATGCATTAATAGCGACACAACTCGCGTCTACTCTACTTATAAATTCATTTTGTGCATTTTCATTCTCAGAAACAATACTTTCCGTATGAAAACTTCCATGTTCATCAATATGGTCAATAGCTTCATCAATTGAACACACAGTCTTTATAGATAAAATATTATCAAGATACTCAGTTGCCCAATCCTCTTCATTTGCTAACTTTAATTTTGAACCAGTCGACTTCATAAAGGAGTCATCAACACGAAGTTCTGTCCCTCTAGATTCTAACTCACTTGCTAATTTAACTTTGAAGTCACTAGGAAGGTTTTCATGGATAAGCAGAGTTTCAATAGCATTACAAACTCCAGTTCTTTGTGTCTTTGCGTTTATAACTAAGTCCATAGCTTTATTTAAGTCTGCATCTTTATCAAGATACATGTGGCATAATCCCTTAAAGTGGGCAATAACTGGCATCTTTGCATTTTTATAAACATGCTCTATTAATCTTTCTCCACCTCTTGGTATTACAACATCAATATATTGCTCAAGTTCCAATAATTTATTAACTTCCTCTCTACTATCAGAAGCTAATACTTGCACAGTTTCTTTTGGTAGATGTCCATCAAGAGTATCTTGAATAATTTCTCCTAATATTTCATTTGAGTGCTTGGCCTCTTTTCCACCTTTTAGTATAATTGCATTTGATGATTTAAGAGCTAAGGCCGCACAGTCAATAACGACGTTTGGACGAGATTCAAAAATCATTAGAATTACACCTAGAGGTACTCTTTGTCGTTTTACTCGTAGACCTTCTGCATTTGTAAATTCTTTATAGAACTCACCTACAACCTCATCTTGTTCAGCAATAGCTTTTACACCATTTGCCATATCTTCAATACGAGCTTCATCTAACATTAGTCTATCTTTAAGTGAAGAACCAAGGTTTACTTCCTCAGCGTAAGCTAGATCTTTTTTATTCGCTTCAATAACTTCACTAGATCTTTCCATCAAGTTTTTAGCTAAAGAAAAAAGTATTTCTTTTCTTAATTCCTTTTTTAGACCTCTTAATATTTTTGAAGCATCTTTTGATTTTTTTGCAAAATTATTCATTTCGATTGTCCTCTATTAATACGATATTTTGATAAAGACTTACTACGCTTGAAACTTTATAGCCCAACGTATCCTCAATCTCATCGCTGTGTTTATCTTTAATTTTTTCAATATCAACTTGATCATACTCAGTAACACCTACAGCAAATACATTTCCATCATGTACGAAGTCTACTGAATCTCCACGGTGAAAGAAGCCCTTACACTTGCTAATACCTCTTGGAAAAAGTGAATTTCCAGCAATTAAGGCCTCATACGCTCCTTGATCAACTTCGATCCAACAATTAAGTCTCTTAGTTGTTAAGAGCCATGCCTTCTTCTCTTCAGGTAAATAATTCTCTTCGGGATCAAATACGGTCCCTACTGACTTGGTTAATGCATCTAGAACTATTCGATCATTATCTTTAGAGCTGATCACTCCTCTTATACCAAGTGGCATTACTTTTAGAATCGCTTGAATTTTAGATTCCATTCCACCACGGCCAACGTTAGTCTTAGTAGTCATATCAATATGACTAAGCTCTTGCCCGTAATCGACAGTTTTAATTAACTTAGCACCTTCTTCCTCAGGGTTCTTATCATAGAGCCCCTCGGCACTTGTTATAATGATTATTGCATCTGCGTTAATCATTTGTGCAGAAGCTGCAGCTAGGTGATCATTATCACCAACAGTATTTTCTAAATAAGCAATGGAATCATTTTCATTTAGTATAGGAGTAATTTTATTTTTTAGTAAAACTTCGATGGTTTGCTTTGCTTGCAAGAAGCGTTTTCTCACTCTTAAGTCATCGTGAGTAAGTAATATCTGAGAGCAAATATGTTCGTGCTCTTCAAAAAGCTGAGAGTATTTATTAATTAACTTAGGTTGACCAATTGAGCTTGCAGACTGTTGTAAATCAACTCTTCCCTCTCTTGGAACCATCTTACTTAGGAACTCTTTTCCAACACTAACGGCACCAGAACTTACAAGAACAACTTCAAATCCAGCGTCAATTAAATCGCAAATATCTTCAACAATGACACGCATATTTCGCACATCACATCTTCCATCTTTCTTTGTAACAACATTACTT
>NZ_JBFGYP010000087.1:0-12536 GCF_041587335.1 Halobacteriovorax sp. | reverse complement strand
CGCAAGACAATTTCTTGGTCAGTATCAACCTCCCGATGTTGAATCTATTACAGGCTTGTCTCCAGCGATAGCCATTGATCAAAAATCAAGTAGTCGAAATCCTAGATCAACTGTAGGTACTATCACAGAAATTTACGATTATATGAGAGTTCTCTTTGCTAGGGCAGGGACATTATACGATCCCGAGTCTGGAGATGAAATAAGACGCTATACTCCAACTCAAATTGTTCGTGAACTTCTAGAGCTGCCGGTAAAAACAAAGCTACATATAATGGCTCCTATCGTTCATGGAAAAAAGATCAACCTAAAGTCTGAAATAACTAAGTATCAATCCATGGGGTTTGTCAGGGCATTCATTGACGGAGAAGTTGTTCAATTAGAAGATGCTCCAAAGTCTGCAAAATCCTTTGATATTGTAATTGATAGAGTTCTTTTAAAAAAAGACATTGAAAAAAGAATTACCGACTCAGTTGAACATGCACTTAAGCTAAGTAATGGAACAGTTAATATATTAGTAGGGGAAGACGAAGTACTTACATTTAGTGAGAAGAATATCTCTGCAGTTACAGGTGAAATATTTCCAGACCTTGAGCCAAGACTATTTTCATTTAACTCACCACTGGGAGCTTGTGATACATGTAATGGAATAGGTCAGAAGAAAGATTTTGAATTAAATAGAATGATCACCGATGATGGAATATCAATACTAGATGGAGCTATAAAACCCTTAAGTAAAAAGAATTCTTTTCTCTATAAAATGATCTTAAGCATTGCAGAGAAAGAGAAAGTTGATCTCTCAATTCCTTTAAAGAAGCTTCCTAAAGCTTTCACTAATATCTTATATAATGGAAGTGACAAAGTTTATAAGTATAAATTTTCATCTGAAAGTTCATACTATGAATTCTCTAAGGCCTTTCCAGGAATAACTGACTGGTTTGAAAAGAAATATACAGAGTCTGGCTCTGAAAAAGTTAGAAAAGAGCTAGAAGAATATATGAATATAATCACATGTTCTTCTTGTAATGGACATAGACTTAAGCCAATTGCCTTAAGTACTAAGATTGCAAAAAAGAATATTATGGATATATCTGAAATGGATATTCTCTCTGCATATAACTTTTTTAAGGCTATTAAATTAACAGGTGAAAAGAAACTTATCGCCGAAAAACTTCTTAAAGAGATTGAAAATAGACTTCAATTTCTTGTGAATGTTGGTCTTGATTATTTAACAATCAATAGAAGTGCTTCTACTCTGTCTGGGGGTGAGAGCCAAAGAATAAGGCTGGCCACTCAGATTGGCTCCGCACTATCCGGGGTTCTCTATGTCTTAGATGAGCCAAGTATAGGTCTTCACCAAAGAGATAACGATAGGCTTATTGAAACTCTCAAATCACTAAGAGATCTTGGTAATACTGTTCTTGTTGTCGAACACGACGAAGATACAATGAGGGAAGCAGATTACATAATCGATATAGGCCCTGGCGCGGGTATTCACGGAGGTAATATTGTTGCGCAAGGAACTCCTGAAGAAATATTAAAAAATAAAAAATCTCTTACCGCGCAATTTCTTAGTGGGAAAATAAAGATTGATATTCCTCCACAAAGAAAAGAATTTTCAGAGTTTATACAGCTTAAAAAAGCAAAACATAATAATTTAAAAAGTGTATCCCTGAAAATACCTCTAGGGGGACTAGTGTGTGTAACAGGAGTCAGTGGCTCTGGAAAATCATCACTAATTCATGAAGTTCTTGTTCCAGCAATAAAGACTAATATTCTTCGAGCAAATAAAAACTTATATAGAAGATCAAACTATCATTCAATTATTGGCCTTGATCCTCTCAAATCGATTATAGAACTAGATCAAAGCCCGATTGGAAGAACTCCCAACTCAAATCCTGCAACTTATGCTGGGCTATTTGATGAAGTCAGAAAACTTTATGCAAAGACAACAGAGTCACAAATAAGAGGATATAAACAAGGAAGATTCAGCTTCAATGTTAAAGGTGGTCGCTGTGAAGAGTGTGAAGGCAATGGAGTAAAGAAAATAGAAATGCATTTTCTTCCTGATGTTTATATTACTTGTAGTGAATGTCACGGATCTAGGTACAACAACGAAACTCTCTCTATCTTATACCGAGGTAAAAATATTGCTGATGTTTTAAATATGAGCATTGAAGAGGCCGCAGACTTTTTTGAAAATCATAAAAAAATGAATAGAATTCTATCTACGATGGTCTCTGTAGGACTTGGATATATTAAACTAGGTCAATCAGCAACCACACTGTCTGGTGGAGAAGCACAAAGATTAAAGCTTTCTAAAGAGCTCTCTAAAATGACCAAAGGTCACTGCCTATACGTCCTAGATGAGCCAACAACTGGACTTCATTTCCAAGACATTAAAATTCTACTAGATGCAGTACACAGCCTAGTGGACCAAGGACATTCAGTCTTAATTATAGAACACAATTTAGATGTTATAAAAACAGCGGACTACATTATTGATCTAGGTCCTGAGGGTGGACGCAATGGTGGTGAAATTGTTGCTGAAGGTACTCCTGAAGAAGTCGCTAAAGTGAAAGGTTCTTACACAGGTAAATATCTTAAAAGGATTCTCAAGTGATTATCAACGAAGTAATTGAAATAAGTGATCCAGCAATTAAAGAGTTTCTTTCTTTAAAAGATAAAACTCTAAATCTTAACGAACAAATAATTGTTGAGTCTGAAAAGGTAGTCAAAAAATTATTAAACTCTAATACTGAAGTACTTAAAGTATTTGCTCACCGTGAATTTATCGAGAAGTATTCGAATATTCTTAAAGAGAAGGGAGCACCTATTTATACCGCCTCTAAAGAAATAATGGAGCAGATTGTAGGTCATAAGTTACACCACGGAGTTATGGTTCTTGCTAAAAGACCTCAATATATTTCTATAGATGAACTAGAAGATAAAGTTTTAATATTAAATGGACTTACTTCTCCAGAAAATATTGGGACAATAATCAGAAATAGTGCTGCTTTCAACATCAATTCTATCATTATAGATTCTAAAACATGCTCTCCCTATGCGAGAAGATGTATTAGGGTTTCAATGGGAAATATTTTTAAGGTGAAGGTTTATAAAAGTGAAAACCTAAACAATGATCTATCTTCATTAAAAGAAAAAGGATTCAGAATAATAAGTACTGCAAACCAGGACGGCGCTATTGATTTACCAAATTATCAATTTTCTAATAAAGCGTGTGTGATTATTGGTAGTGAAGGTCATGGGATAGAAAAATCTGTTCTCGAAAATAGTAACGATATAATAAGAATACCCATTGATGATGAAGTTGCACACTTAAATGCTGCATGCTCAAGTTCTATTGTACTCTATCAGTTTTCACTTTAAATTTTTATTAGATCTTCAAAGAAAGCACCGAATTTCTCGGTAGGGTGAGTAATTAAAACTTCAAGAACCCACAGATTTCCTTGAGGAACTATTGAAGTATCTGCAAGGTTAGATCTTGTGAAGATCGCATGAGGAAAATCACCAAGCCTATGACCCTTCATTTGATCATTAAACTTATAACCTAACTCGTGAGCACAACTTTCTGCATAATCATATAGTGCAGAGCCTGTTAGCTTATCTTTTTCGGCAGCAATTGAAGCAAGCTTAAAGATTTTTTCACTAGCATTTTTTATATTATTATATTTTTCAGAGTTACCAACAACAAAAGTTTCACCATAATCACCTTCATGATCATAAAAAACCGGACCAATATCAATAAAGAAAATATCATTTTCCTGTAATATTATAGAAAGATCTGATTTTTCTTTAAATGACTTTAGAGTATTTTCTCCAATTCTAAACTTACTTGGATGCCACTTTTTCTCACAGCCAAGGTCATTAAGAACTTGATCTATAACTTTGTGACCATCAAGTTCTGACATTCCGGGCTTTATTTTAGAAGCTATTAGCTTAACGGCATTAATCGTCTTCAATCTACATTTTAGAAATAGCTCTTCACTAAAAGAAGAGCCCACTCCCTCTATATTTGAATCTGTAGTCATTAATTGAATTGACTCATTAAGCTGGCCATTTCAATTCCAGACATTGCAGCATCCCAACCTTTATTTCCGGCCTTAGTTCCTGCTCTTTCAATTGCTTGTTCAATTGTATCAGTAGTAATAACTCCAAAAATTACTGGAACTTCTGTATCTAAAGAAATTTTTGAAACTCCTTTTGCTACCTCAGAACAAACGTAATCAAAGTGAGGAGTTGTCCCTCTAATAACAGCTCCAAGGCAAATTACAGCGTCATACTTATTTGATTTTGCTAACATTTGTGCCATTAAGCTTATTTCAAATGCACCTGGAACCCAAGCAACATCAATATCATTTTCTGCAGCTTGGTGTCTCTTAAGACAATCAACTGCTCCATTAACAAGTTTACCTGTAATGAACTCATTGAACCTTGCAGATACGATTGCAAACTTCTTTCCTTCAGCCGATAGGTTTCCCTCAATTAGATTGGCCATAGATATCTCCTAATTTATAGAATCAAGTAAATGATTCATTCTATTTTTCTTTGTTCTTAAGTAATCAATATTTGTTTCATTAGCTAATGTTTCAATAGGATGTCTATTAACAACTTCAAATTCTGCATCCATTAATGAAGAAACTTTTAGTGGGTTATTTGTAAGAAGTTGAACCTTATTAACCCCAATATCTTTAAGCATTGAAATAGCTACGTCATAAGTTCTTAGATCATCTCCAAAGCCCAATGCTCTATTTGCATCAACTGTATCTAAGCCTTGGTCTTGAAGAGCATATGCTTTGATTTTATTTGGTAAGCCTATTCCTCGTCCTTCTTGACGCATATAAAGAATAACACCAGATCCAGCTTCTTCGATTAACTTCATAGAGTTATTTAGCTGGTCCCCACAATCACATCGTAGAGATCCAAATATATCTCCGGTAAAGCATTCAGAGTGAATTCTTACGAGAGTTGGAGTATCTTTTGAGATCACTCCTTTAACAATTGCAACATGATGCTCATTTGAGTCTTCCACTTCATACATTCTAAGTTTGAAGTTTCCAAACTTATTTGGAAAATCTATCTCAGATGTCATTACTGCATTTTTTTTTTGCAACTTTTTTCTATAATTAACAAGATCTTTGATTGTAACAAATTTAAGACCATGTTTAGTAGCGACTTTCTTCAAATCATCAGTTCTGGCCATCGTTCCATCTTCATTCATTATTTCACAAATAACTCCTGAAGGATGACAACCTGCTAATCTAGCAAAATCTACTGCAGCTTCAGTATGTCCATTTCTAACTAATACTCCCCCATCTCTAGCTATTAGTGGGAATATATGGCCAGGCTTAACAAAATCAGTACCTTTAGTTGAATCTTCGGTTAATGCCAGTGTTGTTAATGACCTGTCTTCACATGAAATGCCTGTACCACCATTGTCTAAATCTATTGATACTGTGAAGGCAGTATTGTTAACACAGCCACTAGACTTAACCATAATATCAAGATCAAGTTCCTCGGCCCTATCTTTTGTAATAGGTGTACAAATGAGTCCACGCCCATATGTCGCCATAAAATTAATGGCCTCAGGAGTAACTTTATCTGCTGCCATGATAAAATCACCTTCGTTTTCTCTATCTTCATCATCAATGACGATAATGATTTTACCGAGCTTAATATCTTCAATGGCGCTTTCAATACTATCAAACATTTAAAAACCTTTTGACCTTAGCCAATCTTCACTCATTTGTGATTCTGACGTTTTATGACTTCCCTTATAAAAAAGCAAGTTTTCAACATACTTGCCTAGGATATCAACTTCTATATTTATAACTGAGCCAACTCTTCTATTTCTTAGAACAGTATTCATCCAAGTATGAGGAATAATTGAAACAGTGAATGTATTTTGATCTCTATCTAAATCAGCAACAGTTAAAGAAATTCCTTCAATTGTTATGGAACCTTCTTTAACTATATACTTCATTTGTTCTCTATCTATTTTAGATTTTAAAAGATAGTTCTTACCCTTATTCTGTATATCAACAATGTTGGCCATAGAGTTCACATGGCCTTGAACTAAGTGACCACCAAGTCTATCGCTCAACTGAAGAGCCAGTTCTAAGTTTACTTCTTCGCCAACTTGTAATTTCCCTAAAGTTGTCTTCTCTAAGCTAGTATGAATCGTTTGTACAACAAAGTGATCATCCGCAACTCTAATAGCTGTTTGACATGCACCATTAACAGAGACTGAGTCATCAACCTTTATATCTTTGATCAATTCTTTGGAATATATAGCTAGCTCTTTACCTTCTTGGTTTCCATTAATTGTCTTAACAGATCCAATTTCTTTAACTAATCCTGTAAACATTTTTGTCCTCCAGAATATGTATGATAGACAATCTGTCCATCTAAGCTTTCAACCTTAGAGTTAGTAAATTCAATAGCATCTTTCATTAATAAATTTAAATCATTCTTATAAAATGAAATTCCATTTCCTATTATTTTAGGGCAAATGAATAAGCTTAACTTATCGTATTGGTTTTGGTCTATGAATGATGTGATAACACTTTGACCACCCTCTACTAAAACTGAAGTTATTTTTAGTGAACCAAGTTTAATAAGCAGGTCTTCATGATCAAATGATTCACTATTCTTATTAACAAGAATAATTTTAACCTTGTTACTTTCTATTGAATCTAAAAACTCTTTCTGACATAGGGAGTGTGATTCTGCACTTGTAACAATTATTGTTCTACTAGTATTCTCGTCTTGAAATAGTTTATAGCTATTTTTCATTTTATGAATTGAGCCTAAAACAATTCGATATGGAACTTTACCTTTAGCATCAACACCCATTCTAATATTTAATGTTGGATCATCTTTCTCTAAAGTATTTCTGCCAATTAAAACAGCATCGTACTTTTGACGCCAAACATGTACACGCTCTCTAGCAGAAATATTACTAATCCATTTAGAATCACCTGATTGAGTTGCTATTTTTCCATCAAGAGTCTGAGCTAATTTAATATGAATAAATGGTTTCTTAGTTTGTATATATTTAAAGAACACTTCATTTAGTTCTTCGCCTTCTTCCTTAAGGATTCCAACACTAACTGCAATTCCTGCTTCACGAAGTTTTTTAACGCCCTTTCCTGCAACCTCAGGGTTTGGATCAAGATTTGAAATTACAACTCTCTTAATTTTGCTCTGTATAATTAAGCTTGTGCATGGAGGGGTTTGTTTATTAGTATGACAGCAAGGCTCTAAGTTACAATAAAGAGTAGCACCTTCTACAGACTCGGTTGCTGTCAATATTGCATTAGGTTCTGCATGAGGACCACCATAGAACTCATGTTTTCCTTGTCCAATTATTATATTATCTTGAACGACTACTGACCCAACTAAAGGGTTAGGTGAGACTTGACCAGTGCTTTCTTTTGCAAGGTCAAAACACATCTTAATGTACTGTTCATCTATCTTTAAATCCATGGCTGCTTATAACATAAAATCTATACCTTTCAGATAGTTATGTCTTTTTTTCATAGAACAAAAGTTAAATAAATATCTGATATCTCTGACTATTTCTTCTTAAGAAGAAATCACGTTAATATTTAAAAACAATATTATGCATATCAATAATATTTATTAATCTTTTCCATAATCTTCTAAGTTTCAATAGGTTACTTGTGTATAAACTAAATACACCCCATGTAGTTTTTTCTAAAGCCCCCTTTAAATCAACCCTATTGCCTATAATTTAATAGAGAAGAAAAAGGAGAAACCATGAAAGTTATTAGTTATATATTATTGCTAGCACTAATCTTTGCAAGCTCATATAAGGCCTCTGCTAGGAGTCCCCATGAATCTGAGTCACTTATTAATAATGAGTTCTTGCATACTAAAATTGAAGCGTCTGAGAGTACATTTTTAGAGTCGGAGGTTAACAGACTTACTCTAAAACTAGAAAGAACACTAGGAACTCTTCCTCTAGATATTGATCATAATGAAGGAAAGATAATTGCTATAATTAGTCAGCAAATTGAAAATGATTTAAGAGAAGTTAAAAAGGAAATCGAATCAATTAATTATCAAAAATCTTCAAACTCAATTTATATAAAAATAGAGCAGATAGAAAAAGATATTGAAATGATTTAAAAATAAAAAAGGCCACTCAAAAGAGTGGCCTCATTAAGATCTTGTTTTAAACTATCTTAATTATCCTACTAGGAAAACTGAGATAAGAGTAAAGATAACAAGTGATTCCATAAGAGCAAGAGCAAGAATCATTGGTGTTTGAATCTTGTCAGCAGCAGATGGGTTTCTTGCGATACCTTCTAGAGCTACAGAAGCAGCATTTGATTGAGCAGCTGTTCCACCAAAAGCAGCGATTGCCATTGCGAAGAAGTAAGCTAAATACTTAACAGATTGAGCATCCATTCCACCTTCTGCACCAAATGCTTGCCAAGTGAATAATAGTGGTACTGCTACTGCGAAACCTAAAACGATATTTCTCATTTTGAACTCCAAAAAACTCGGCATCTCTCTACCGAGGATAAAATTATAAGTCTATATTCTCTTAGTGGTGCTCAGCATGATCGTGATGAGCAGTCGCTAAACTAATATAAACCATTGATAACATTGTAAAAACATAAGCTTGGATAAAGCATACTAGTAAACCTAAAAGGTAGAATGGTACGGCTCCAAATAACCAAGCAACATTAAATCCCATAACTTCAAGATTTAAGAATGTTGTTAAAACCTTGTGATCTCCCATCATATTTCCATTTAGACGTAATGCTAATGAAATTGGGCGAATACAAGTTGAAAGTATTTCAATTGGGAAAATTAGCACGGCCATATACCAAAGTGGTCCAGCGAAGTGCTTAAGGTAATTAATAGTTCCTAATTCTTTACAACCTTTTGCATTAAAGTAAATGAATGAGAAACATCCAAGTGCCATAGTAGTTGATAAGTGCTCAGTCGGAGGTAAGAAACCAGGAATAAGACCAATCAAGTTTGATGCAAAGATCAAGATGAAAGTTGTTGCTACAAATTTAAAATAAACTGGAGCATCCTTTTCACCAAGAACGGCATTACATTGAGTGTAAATAAATTTACCATAAGCTTCTACAATATTTCTAAAAGTAAAACCTTTATCTGGAATTACTGGGTTAGAAATTGAAGAAAGCTTCATTCTGTAAATTAAACCAACTGCAGTTAATAGAACTCCGATTAATACGAAAGTTACAACATGCCATGGATAATGAGTGTGAAGAGCTTCCTGTGCAGCACCAATCCAAGTGAAACCACCTGCAGCTAGTGCGTTTGAAGAAGATAGAAGTGTTAAAAGCGCTAAAATATTTTTCATGTTTACTCTCGACCTTTAGATCTAATACTAAAAGTTAATATAAATATTTGAATTACGTAATTTATCACAGGTATAATTATCCTATTTCCCATAATCTGTCGACTAATTACTAGACTTAAAATGAGAATCGTTAACTTACCGGCGAATAAATACATGATCTTATCTTTAACTCTATGGATATGTCCATCAGATACCTGACTTTTTACTAGTTCAAAAACTGCTTCGGCCAACATGCCAAGGTGAAGAACTGTAGCGACATAAACAATTAGGGTTCCAGTGATATCATTCCATCCCCTTGAAAAAAGGAGAAAAACTACTGTTGTTGGAACAGACATCAAAAAGAATTTTTTAAGATTTATTTTTGTTTTTAAAAGCATAGTAGACCATCAAGTATATTGTATTGAAGATGATGGCCAGAAAAATCAACACGCCTGTAGTCTTACCAAGGTATTCTTTATCCACAAGAAGTTTCATTCCATACGCCGAAACTAATATTGTTGAAGGAAAACTTAACGCTAATCCAGTAATTTGCACCCATTTCTTATCAAGCATTACCTTTTCCTAGATACTCTTCTATGAAAAATAGAATTTAATCTATTTTGTAGTACTTCAGTATTTGGATACTCACCCAGGATAGAATAGTAGAGGTTATAAGCCTTCTTAAGCTCTTCCATAGTTTCATAGGCATTTGCCATGAGAAACTTTGTTTGAACTAGATTCTCTTTCTTAGTTTCTCTTTTTAAGTACTCTTTCCAATCACTCACTGCTTCCTTCCAGTTTTTCTTTTGAAAATTCAAAAGACCAAGCTGGTAATAAGACTCAACGTAATATTTATGGTTTGAACTAGACTGAATTTTTAAAAACTCTTGATAAGCTCTTTCGTACTCATTGGCCCTAAGAAAATTCTGAGCCAATCTAAATTGATAGAAATCAAACTTCTCAAGTCTTGGGGTAAAATCAACTAATAACTTGTAGCTCTTTTCACTGAGTTTATAATCTTTTAGATAAGTAAATGAGATCTCTCCAATTCTTTCCTCTGATTTAACCAACCAAAGAGGGGAGTCTGTGAACTTTTTAATCTCTCTGTAATATTCTATCGCTTTTTTATTCTCACCAAGATTTATAGAGTAAAGTTCTCCGAGTTGATAATAAATTTTAACCTTAATTTCTTTGGGAGGATTGTCTTTTAAAATTAATTCATATTGTGAGATTGCTTTACGATACTGTTGAAGTCGAATGTACTCCTGAGCTCCTAAAATTTTTTTATGAAGCCTAGGAGTAAAATCGCATGAAATAAAAAAGGCGCCGATTAATATCAGCGCCAATATTTTAATTTTCTGTGCTTGTTTCATCTATATTATCATCAGGCTCTACAATTTTTTCTACAGAAACAACTGATTCACCTTCTTTTAGCTTGATGATTCTTACACCCTGAGTAGCTCTACCCATAAGTGAAATACCTGAAATCTTTGTTCTAACAACTTGACCCTTATCTGTAATAACCATCAAATCATCTTTATCAGAAACAGGTTTAATTTGTTTGATCTCACCATTCTTCTCAGTAAGTCTCATCGCAAGAATACCTTTACCACCACGAGTTTGTTTACGGTACTGACTAGCAGCAGTTCTTTTTCCGTAACCATTTTCTGTAATTGATAAAATTTCTACCGTATCATCAATAAGTTCCATACCAATAATTCTTTCAGTAGAATCTATGTTAATCCCCTTAACACCTTGAGAAACTCTACCCATTGGTCTTGCATCCGCTTCATCAAATCTAATGATTTTTCCAGATGAAGAACATAAAAGAACATCTTTTGATCCATCACTAACTCTAACACTACAAACAGAATCTCCATCCTGAACTTTAATAGCTCTTAGACCAGATTGTTTAATATTATTATAATCAGTAAGCGCAGATTTCTTAACTAGCCCTTTTTCAGTAGCAAACATTAAGAACTTCCCTTCTCTCTCTTCTTCAGGAGGAATGCACATGATCTCTTTAATCTTATCACCTGGAGGCACTGGGATTAAGTTAGCAATATTTCTTCCCTTAGCAGTTCTTGTTCCCTCAGGAATATTATAAACTTTCTTAGAGAATACAGAGCCTCTATTTGTGAAGAATAGAATTGTAGAGTGAGTGTTAGCAGTAAAGATATCTGTGTAGAAATCCTCATCAGCATTATTTGCACCCTTAACACCTTTCCCACCTCTTTTTTGAGTTCGGTAAGTATCCATTGTCATTCTCTTTAAATAACCCTTATGAGTTATTGTAACTAGAACATCTTCATTTTTTACTAGGTCTTCAATTTGAATTTCGTCGGCCTTAGCAACAATAGCAGTTCTTCTTTCGTCACCGTAGCTTTCTACGACTTCCTCAAATTCACCTTTAATGATTCCTTTAATTAGATCTTCAGAACCTAAAATTTCTTCTAATCTAGCAATCTCTTTCATAATCGCTTCATAATCAGCAATAATTTTATCTCTTTCAAGACCAGTAAGTCTTTGAAGTCTCATATCTAAAATAGCTTGAGACTGAATATCACTTAGTGAGAATCTAGAAATAAGTTTTGCCTTAGCGTCCGCTGGACCTTCTGATTTTTTAACTATCTCTACAACTTCATCTATGTTTTCAACAGCAACTTTTAGACCTTCTAAAATATGTGCTCTTTCTTTTGCTTTCTTTAACTCGTAAACAGTTCTTCTAATTACAACTTCTCTTCTGTGATCAATAAAACACTCTAACATTTCTTTTAGGTTCATCACTTTTGGACTACCGTTAGAAATTGATAAGAATATAATACCAAATGAAACTTGAAGCTGAGTCGCTTTATAAAGTCTATTTACGATAACAGAAGAGATTTCTCCTCTTTTTAAATCAATAACAACTCTAATTCCTTCTCTTGAAGACTCATCTCTAATATCAGAAATACCTTCGATGTCCTTATTGTTTACAAGATCAGCAATCTTTTCAATTAGTTTTGCTTTATTTACCTGGTAAGGAAGTTCTGTAATAACAATTCTTTCTCTTTCTTGTTTACCGTGAACTTCAATATCTACTTTTGCTCTAACTTGAATAATTCCACGACCTGTATGATATGCAGACTTTATTCCTTCAGTTCCATGAATAGAGCCGTATGTAGGAAAGTCT
>NZ_JBFGYP010000086.1:0-12728 GCF_041587335.1 Halobacteriovorax sp. | reverse complement strand
TATAGTGAGCAATAAACTTTTCTTCCCATAAGTCTAATTGATGCATCTAAAGAATTTCCTTAGTGATTTGATTTTGAATTTAAAAGTGATTTAAAATGGCGGAGACAGAGAGATTCGAACTCTCGGAACCGTCAAACGGTTCGACACCTTAGCAAGGTGCTCCCTTCGGCCACTCGGGCATGTCTCCGCAATTGCATTTCAAAGAGCCCAAAAAAATGGCGGAGGACACAGGATTCGAACCTGCGGACCCTTGCGGGTCAATGGTTTTCAAAACCACCGCTTTCGACCACTCAGCCAATCCTCCGCTTATTAGGAAATCATATATTACGTAATTCTTAGCAAAATAGCAATACGGTAAAAAGAAGAAAATTAAAAAAAGATCACTTAAATCTCTATGTAACAATAAAATCTACTTTAAACTCTTCATTAATCTTAAAATCTGGGCCCTATCTTTAGCCGCTGGAGTCAAATCAAGATAAACTCGAAGAGAATCAATAGCTAAAGAACTCTGACCAATTTCTTTATAAATATAGCCAAGCGCTCTATGAATCTCTCCATTATTTTGATTTTCTTTGAGGGCTTTCAAATAATACTCTCGAGCTCTATCGAGGTAGCCTTGTTTCCACTTAATCCAGCCCATCCCCATTAATGCCTCTACATAACGACCATTCTTTGAAATCGACCGCTTGAAGTTGAGCTCGGCTTCTCGATATTTCTTCTCTAGGCGGTATACTTCTCCAAGAATAAAGTATCCAAACTCAAGCGTTGGATTATTCTTAACTTCACGCTCGGCCATAACTCTAGCTGTCTTTATATCCCTCATAGCAATATACGTTTTTGCTAGATAGTAATTTGCTCTAGGGAACGTAGATAATCTCGCTAGAATTGATTCAAACATATTAAGAGCTTCTTTATACAGTTTTTTATCATATAAACTCTTACCAAGCTTTATCTGAACATCTAAATCCCCAGGGTTAATCTTAATCAACTCTCTCCCATACTTAATCACATCATCATCACGATCATCTAATTCAGCAGAGTAGATTAAAAATTCATAGAAACTAGCATCAGTACTTGCAAGTTTTTCCACACGTTTCTTATATTCTTGGAATTCCAAGTTTTGACCATTTTTATAATAATAAATTGCGATATCCCCCAAAATTTTTGGGTTATCCACATTTTGTTTCAATAGATTTCTAAGATATCCAATCGCTGTCTCTGCGCCCTCAAGCTCATAAAGAATATTTGCATAAGCACTGTGGTACTCAACATTAACTGGATCAAGAGCTATCGATCTAGTAAGCATATTTTTGGCTGATTTAAATTTTCTAAACTTCAAATAAATTTTTGCTAAATGAAAGTAGTCTTCATCATTTACTGGATTTCTCTTTATACTTTCTTTAAATTTAGAAATTGCATTTTCGTAAAACTCACGGCGTAAGTAGTACTTTGCTTGTAGAGAGTAAAATATGTAACTATCGCTTAACTTTGATTGAGCTATCGTTCTAAGTTCTATCTCTGCCTTATTCAGTTTATAGGCTTTTATATAGGCCTCAACAAGATAGATATTAATCTTTTTGTTGAGAGGGTACTCTTTTTTCATTCTATTAAAAGTTTTAATAGCATCTTCGTAATACCCACGTTTAACCTGAATATTTCCAAGTAAAAGCTGTGAGGGAATATATGAGCTATCTAAATCAGAAGCTTTAATTGCATTTATAAAAGCAATCTCCCATTTTCTTTCTTTAACTGCATTCTTAGATTTCTTCATTAGCTCTACAATCTTACTTTCAAGGATTATTTTCTCAACATTACTAGAGCCTCCTAATTCAAGAAGTGAAAGCTTTGATCTCAATTCATCTGACTCATGAATTTTCAATGCAACTCTAAAAAGATTTGCTGCTTTATTATTATCTTTCTTTATGGCCGCAAGAATTCCTGTGTATTCTAAAAATTTTGCATAGTAGCGAGGAGATCTACCAGAGTTTAGATCTTTAATTACTTTTAAGACTGCTTCATATTTTTTATAGTCTCCGATATCAAATTGATATTTAGCATATCTTAGTAATAGAGGAATCGATCTTGGAAATGAATTCCTCGCTTCTGAAAGTAACTCTTTTACTTTGTCTTGAAGGTCATTTTCTTGATAGAAGTTCAACAAGCTTAGGTAAGTATCTTCTCTTTTATTCTTAACATTTATAAGTAAATCAAAAACTTTTCTAGCTTCAATATAGTTTCCGACATCTATTAAAACATTTAAGTAAACAGTCAGAACCTTAACTGTCGGTTTATTTATACGAATAAAGTTCTCAAGGATTCGGTTTGCACTTTGAGATTTATTTATCTTTTTATAAAATAAAGCACTACCTGCAGCGATATTTTCATCAGACAACAATTTACTACGAGCAATTTCAATGAGTTTAAAAAGTGTTCTAATAGACTTCTTTTCATCTGCAGAGTTTTCGAAAATTTCAGCATATGTAAGAATTAAATATCCAAGTGCTTTGTTGTTTTTAAATTGATGATGTAGTGACTTACTAAATTCAAGAGAAGCTTTAATTTTTGATTGATACGTACCTAGTGAATAATATTCCAGCCCTTTATTTAATGCCTCTAAACTTTTAACTCTATCTAAAAACTCAGCTTGAATAGGAAATTGAATTTTTACTCTAACTGGATCTAGGTTTTTAACTTCTTTATCTGGAAACAGTAAAACCCATAGAATTACTATAAATGCCAGAGCGACAATTGGAGTAGTTCTTTTCTTTTTCGATTTTTTAGCAACTACCTCTTTTTCTTTTTCTTTTTCTTTTTCTTTTTTAACACTAGGTGAATCTAAGTTATTCTCAGCATCTTGCTCTTCGATCTTTTCTTTAAATTCTTCCTCAGCAAGATTAGCGATTTGATTTATATCAGGTAAAATTTCCTTTATATTAATGAACTCTGTTGCTTCGCTAGTGTTTAATACTTCTTCTTTCTCTTCTACCTCTTCGGTCTCTTGATTATCGTCCTCTTCTGAAGAGTCCTCAGTTTCTTGGGTCTCTTCAAGAGTTTCTTCTACTTTATTTCTAAATGGATTAGGATTAACAATTACTGTCTTATCTACATCATCTTGCTTAAGTGCAGATCTATTAATTATTACTGTCTTTTCAACACCTTCTTCTTCGACAGGAGGTTCTTCTTCAATGACATGACCTAACTCTTCCTCAATAGACTCAAGCTCCTTGGCCTCTTCTTGGAACTTTTCTTCAAGTGCACTATAGTCAACTCTGCTAATGTCTTCTTTCTTATACTGAAACTCTTGAAAGTTTTTATCTTTCACAGTGTTACTTTTTTTATTAATTTTAGGCTTATTTATTCTAGCAAAGGTTTGTGTTTTATCATTGTCACTGACTTTAGATGTATTTCCTTCTTTGGTTATTTTAATTATGAGAGACTTTATATCTTCAAAATCTTTTAATGTTTTCCAGTCACCCACAGGAAACACCTGACAGCTCTCATCTCCAAGCAAGTGTCCCTTTGCGTATAACTCACCAATCTGTTCAAGGACGAACGGACCAACAATTCTTTCATTTAATAATTTTACTCTATATTTCTTACTCATTAAGGCCTGTTTAAAGTTATCTTTCTATGAGTAATTATATCGCATAATGACTCAAAGTGTTTAAACAGGCTAAAGGAAAGAATTTCCTATCATTTCAATGATTTATGATCTTCTAGATCATAACTTAGCTCAAACATTCTTTTTGATATAACTGAAATAGTGAGCAAAGACGTAATTACACCTAGGAGTAGAATTACTTGATTGTCACTATCTACTAAATCCTTAAATAAAATGAATATGTGCCCAAAAGGAGATAAACCAGAAATGAAACATATTAACAAAAATACCAATATCAGCTTTATTCTACTTTTATCTAGATAACTAACTATAAGCTCTAGAAAAACAAATCCAGCGATAATAGTAAGAGTAAATATGGAGAAGTTTTCCCATAGCTTACTCTCACCAATAATTAACAGAGGTAATAGGGAAAGTATGACTAGAGCTCTTATAATTGATTTTAACTTTTGAACATTACTACTTTTATGAAACTGTAGGGAAAGAATACTTCCTACAAATATAAATAAAAGAATCATTATATCTATAATTGTATGATGCTTAGGAGGAATAGCATCAGTTAAGTCTGAAATAATTAAAATTGTCTTCATACAAAAGATAGAGACAGTAAAGACTTCATAACCAATAGACTCTGCAACACTATTGCTACTTTTCTCTCTGAGGAGAAAGTTTAAAATCATTAAAAAGATTAAACTCAAAAGTAATGCCACAACAAAAGTAAACTCTATACCTGTGTTACGAGGTACTGCGTTAAAGGCAAATGAGCCAAATGAGTTATAATATGTGAAAAAGATTATTATCCAAAAAATATATCTTACATTCTCAAAATATCTCTTATTGTAGAGTTTATAACAGTTGTTATAGATAATGTTTGAAACTACAAATAAGATTTCCGAAAAAAAGAAATATGATACTAAGTTGTCAGAAAGAAATATAGATAGACCAACACTCAAAGAGAAAGGTAGTGCAACCAAGAGTTCAGAATACTTTTTTAATCTTTTAAAAAATATTACAAAAGTAAAGATAGAAACAACTAACAAAATTTGTGTCATGAACTGCCAATCATACATTTCAAGAGCATTAACCATGACATTCCCCTATGTCTCTCAACCTTTTATTGCTAAACAGGCAAATAGAAAATATTGCTAGCCATGTAAGAGTTAAGAAAAAAGAAACCTTAATAAAAGGGATCAGTACTATAAGAGACGAAAGATATAAAAGAATGTCTATCGCTTTATTTAGCTCTTTAAGCTTAAAGCTTTTAAACAAACTAACAGTTAGCAATAATGTAATTACTGTTAGTAAAAAGTATAAATCAATTGAAAATGTAAAAACTCCAAGCCATAGGATAAAAGTAATAATACTTGTTTCTCTATAAAGACTTTGAAGCCTACCTTTTAATAATATGAATAAGAGAAAAATGGCACCAATGACAAAAACAGTTACTGAGAAAGGAGATTCGATATATTCACGTGCCTTCATCAATGAAAAAATATTAAACAGTATAAAAGGAAAATATATTTTTTTATCTACTCTAAAGGATGACCATAGAGCAATAAATGTTGAAATAAGCACATATACATACAGAATATCTTGCTGAAATACACCTTCAAAAATATATAAAAGAGTCAGTACAAAGAATGATATAAACTTCAGCTGTAAAAACTTGGATAGATTATTGCCTAAAGTTATCATAATCAAGAACGTTGTAATTTCAAAAGTTGTAAAAATATATAGTATGGAATCTAAATACATATATAAAAGAAATGAGATCCAAGACAAAGTACTTACAATATAGAAAGGTATGCACTCTTGAATACTTTTTGCATCTTTTGTTCTCAAGAATAAAGATATAATTGTAAATATTAAAAATATTATAATCATTTAAAGCTCTATTATTATTAAACTAATTATTAAAAATATTGAAAGTATATAAAATGAGACTTTGAAGCTAGATATTTCAACCTCATTTCTCTCATCTTCTAGAATGCTTTCAACTTTAGATTCTTTAGTTGCGACTGACCTAAGTTCTATCTTATTTAAAGAGATACTTCTAAGGACCTCATCAAGTCTAAATGAAACCTTCCAGGATAGCTTATTATCAACGACCTTCACAAAGTAACCAATTACTACAGCTCCAATTAAGAATATTATAAACATCAAGTTATAATTTAAAAGTCCACTCGCAAACATATCTACTTTATTTCCAAAGATTAGAGTCTCTAACAACTTTGTGTTTCTTTGACTTGCTAAATAGTGGGACAAATTAAGAAAAATCAAAGTTAGTGAAGTGATAAAGAGAGAAGCTGTTGCTATCTTAACTTTATTACTTCCCTCTAATAAATTTACATATAAATCATCGCCAAGCGATTTTAATGTGAAAGAGAATGTTACTAGTGAAATAATCATTGCTACGATCAGGTAGAAGAATACACTCATGTCTTTTGTTAAGCTTAGAATATCAATTAAAGCCAAACCTGAAAAACTTAACGGAATGGCCGCTAAATTAAATAAAGCAAAGCAAGCTGTAATTTTCTTCAACTCAACTTCCCGAGTGAATAAATTTGATAGCTCTCTATATATTGTAAATATTGCGATTATCAATAGGGAAGTCGCTATAGAAGATTCATAATATTCTATTACTAGATAGGTAAATGAAGTAAATAAAGATATTACTAGTAAATAGTTTATTGAATGTGAAAGACTTTTTCCTCTGAGGGGATTTCTCGCCTTTAAAAATATCGTAAAAAGAAAGATTGGACTCATTACGGTAGCAAGGTCTTGTTCAAAATTATTTGCTAGTTTAAATTTATAAGCTAGAGTCATTGGCACTAGAATCAACACAGTACTAATGTTTCTCTTTAATCCATTTAATCTAGAAAATTCAACAAGTACAAATAGAGTAATTAATGGGTAAAATATTAGCTCTGAAACTTCTGTTAAATATAAATAATAAGAGTCTTTTATAGTCAGAACTGTTGAAGATAGTTCTGAAAAGTATATTAAACCAATAAGAGAAATTATTAACAACGATATATAATCAATAAAGTAAGTTCGTCTTTCAAGAATATATACAATACAAATAAGTAACGTTGTAAGTACCACAACTCCTAAATTACTAGATATTAAGAGGATTGTAGTTAATAAGAAGATAAGCTCTTTTACATGGCGCTTATAACTCAATCTCTCTATATCAAAAGAAACTAGTGCTGACCCTATAAAAAAGAAAAGGATTGATGGGTTTTCAGTACCTAGAAATGCAGCACTTGGTCCCACACTGGTCCGATATAAGCAGTATGAGGATACGACAATTTGGAATGTACGAATTCCAACAGAAACAATAGCTTTATTACTGATTTTCTCATTTATAAAAATTAAGCATAAAGATGTAATTAGAATTAATTCAATCATACTATCCTTCTATATTACTATTGCCGCTGCTCTGGTACTGCTTAAACCTAATTATAGACGTGCATAAGGTTGCAATCACAAAAACTATTCCAAAAATAATGGTTAGAGAGCCTTCAAAAGATATTTTTTCTATTAATTCAATATAGTGTGATACTAAAACGAAGAGCGTAAATAGGTGACTCAAGCTAACAAAAACATCTACTGCGTTTTGTCTTGCATACATCATATATATAGAGACAACAGATGAAATTAAAATCAAGGATATGAGTAGTATATAAGTCATTATTCTTTAACTCTCTTAACTATATAAAGAAATAGTATCGTTATAGTTATTCCTGTTACAAACATTATATTAAAGTCTTGAAAGTAATCGAATATATTTTCTCTTGTTGAAAAGATGTCTCTCTCCAATATTTCATCACTAACATTATTAAGTAAAATAACCACTATCAGTGTTGATATTAAGACACTTACTATTGGTATAAAGTTGTTAGTCATTCTATTACGTGTTGAAGGTAGTACTCTAACTTTTCCGGTTTGAGAAAACTTCACATAACCTAGTGCTATAAAATTCATAAAAACGACAAAAGTTAAATAAAGGTCTGAATATTCATATTTTATATTATTTAAGAAAATGAATACTATTAGACTAGTTAAAAAGCTAAATAAGATCTTAAAGTTAGACTTGTTTGAGATTACCATTGCAACGTTAGCAATAAAGAAAACAACAACGATCAATACTGTTATCATAATCCCCCCTTCAAAAAGTGAATAAGAACAATATTAAAAGTAATCAATAACATTAAAGGAGTAAGGTCTCTTCTTTTAAAGTCGACAACAGATGGTAAGAATCGTATCAGCAGCCTAGTTATAACACTTAATAATGTGAATTTTATTATAATGGATATGAGTGTATCTATTTGTGTATATTCAGCAGATCCTATAAGTGTAATATCCGTCACACCACCTACAATTGTCCTTAAGAATAAACAAACCATATATATATATAATAAATTATTACTCAAATAATCAAAGAGTCTATCAACTGAATTATACTTAAGGGCCACTGAAGATTTTATTATTCTAGTATATAAGGATACTAGAATATAAAACATTGGTAATACTAGAGCTGGAAATTCTAAAATACTCCAACTACTTAAGGCATAGTCTGAATCCAGCCAAAATATCTTTTTCTCTACTATTAGGTTTGAGCTTAGCTTATAGAGTCCTATTAAACCCAACGTAAAAACTATTGATAGTGAGATAGTTGAAAGTTCATTAATTTCATTTTTCTTTTTCGTTTTTAAGAAAAATAAGAACTCACATACAATCACATAACAGATAACATAGTTGATATTGAAGAGATTTGTATCACTTCCAAATAACATATTACCTATTGTTTTAATTAGTAAGTAAGAGAGTATATTAAATCTAATTAACGATAGAGCTAGGGAGAATAGAGAAGTATTTAAAAAGTTAATTTTAAATACCCTTACTATTCGAAAGTTTCTTAGTGATTCCCTATAGGTTGCAATGGCCTCGTGTCTAAGTAATTTATCCACTAATCCAATAATCACTATAAACAATACGATAATAAATGTTGTTGCAACAACAGGAATCAATCCATTATTTATGCTATTCAATCTAATTCTTCCGTGACTGAGGTTCTATTCTTAAAACTATAACCAATGATAGAATAAAAGGTACTAATAATAAAAGGTTTTCCCTAGTAAATAACTGATCGAGAGACCAATTCTTTACGATTAGAGATAAAAGGAATATTGCTAAAATACTAAGAGATATCTGCATCGTAGTACGTAAATTCTTAACTGAACTAGTTACAAATTGTTTCTCTAGGTCTGTTTTAAAGTTATTACTGCGTGTTTTAACGAAAAAGGCCCAAGTAAATAATAAAATACTTAGGCCAGTTGAAATAATTATAAATATATTGAAATTAAGACCTTCCATTATTGGATAAAGATCTTAGCTCCATTAGCAACTACAATAATGTTTTCCCAAAAAATACCTAATACTAAAACAGGTACTGTAAGAACGGCAATTACAAGTTGGTTTGTGAATGCAAAGCCACTAACTTTTTCTTCACTTTCGCTTGTTTTAAATACCATTAATCTTACTATTTTTAGGTAGTAGTAAATTGCAACAACAGAGTTCATTCCTGCAATTATCGCCAATACGTAGAAATCTTTATCAATAAGAGCATTGAAGATATTAAACTTTGCAACAAATCCACTGAATGGTGGAATTCCTGCTAAAGAAAACATTGTCATGATCATAAAGATTGCCATTAATGGATGCTTTGAAATCAATCCATTAAATCTTTCAAAGTGATCATTCCCATATTCGTCTTGGATAAAAGAAGTAATAAAGAATGCAACTAGAGTCATAAATAGGTAAGTGATACCGTAGAATATAATTCCTGTAACACCAATTTCTGACAAGCAGACAACACCCATCATCATCATACCAGCGTGACTGATAGATGAATAAGCTAGCATTCTCTTAACAGATCTCTGACCAATTGCTGAAACATTTCCAACAGTCATTGTTAAGGCAGCAATAACACTTAGAGAACCAACCCAAGTCATTTGTAGAGCATTTGTATCTCCACCAAAGAAAGTCATTGTTACTCTTACAAGAACAGCTATACCTGCGATCTTTGGAACAATTGAAAAGAATGTTGTAACTGGAAGTGGTGAACCTTCATAGACATCTGGTGCCCACATGTGAAAAGGAACACAAGCTATTTTATAACCAATACCAGCAAAGAACATTAAAAAAGATGGCATTAAGATAGCAACTTGCATTGTATCTAATGTCTGTACTTTTTCTATCATTCCTGCGAATTGAATAGTCCCAACAACACCAAAGATATGACTTAAACCAAAGAGCATTATACCTGCAGAAATACCACCGTATAATGAGTACTTAAGTCCAGCTTCAGATGATCTATCATCATTTTTCTTTAATGATGCCAGTACATAAGAAAGTATCGATAGCGTTTCAATACCAATATATAGCATTAACATATTGTTAGCAGAAGCTAGTAGCATCCCACCAATAAGAACACCTATAGCGATAATTGCAAACTCACCTTTAAGCTGATCATAAATATCATCTGATCTTCTACTTAAATAGATTGAAGCTGCAGTACCAATAACCATGATTATTTTGGCTAAAGTACTAAACGGGTCAATTGTTAGAGCATTAGTAAAGATTCCCCCAGGAGCATCTCCTAAAGAGCCAACTAGTTTTACTAATGTGAAAAGTAGACCTAAATAAGCTGTTGCATAAAGGTAGCCTTTTTTACTACCTTTAACATCATTACTATAAGTAGACTCAACAAACAAAAGACCTATCATAGTCACTACCAGAATAATTTCTGGCGTGAATCGAGCTATACTTGCTAAATAGTTTAAAAGCATTTTTTACACCTTTTTACTGATAATTCGCTAATAAAGTTACTAGAGAATTAACTGAAGCTTTCATAATGTCTAAAATAGGTGATGGCCAAATTCCAAATAGAATTACAGCAACACATAAAGGCATCATATAGAAAATTTCTCTCGCATTCATATCTGTATATGACTTACATTCCTCAACAACATCACCAAAGAACATTCTCTTAAACATCCAAAGTAGGTAAGCTGCACCGATCAGAAGACCAAGTAGTGCAAGAACAGTCATAGTTGTAAATTTTTGATAGATACCAAAGAAGATTAGTGCTTCAGAGATAAATCCTGATAGTCCAGGTAATCCCATTGCAGCAAACATTCCGATTATAAACACAATCGAAAATACTGGTAACTGAGTATATAAACCACCAAAACCTTTTGATCCATCTGGTCTAATAATCCATCTGTGGTGAGATCTTTCATAAAGAATACCAATAAGAAGGAACATCATCGCAGCAGAAGTACCGTGGTTAAACATCTGAAGAACTGCACCGTTAAGACCTTGAGAAGTCATAGCGGCCATACCAATCATTACAAATCCCATGTGAGATACAGAAGAATATGCAATTAGTTTCTTAACATCCGTTTGTGCCATTGCACAGAATGCACCGTATATAATATTAATCAATCCGAGTATTGCAATGAAGTTTGAGAAATAAACTGCCGCACCTGGAAAGATTGGAAATGCGATTCTTAAGAAACCGTAAGTACCCATCTTTAATAAAACACCCGCTAGAATTACTGAAATTGCAGTTGGTGCCTGAACGTGTGCATGTGGAAGCCATGTATGGAATGGAAATACTGGAACTTTGATTGCAAAACCAACAAACATAAACATAAAGAATAGTTTATCAAATGCTACCTCTGTTCCAAATAGGCTTACTTTCATTTTAATAAACTCATCAGCACTCGCTTTAAGAGCTAGTAGATCAAATGAATCTACGCCTTTACCAGTTGCGTGATAAAGGGCAACCATACCAACTAGCATCAGGATTGATCCAAAGAAAGTATAAAGAAAGAACTTAACAGCTGCGTACTCTCTGTTCTCTCCACCCCAAATACCGATTAGGAAGAACATTGGTATTAGCATTACTTCCCAGTATACGTAGAATAAGAAAAAATCTAATGAGAAGAAAACACCGTAAATTGTACTTTGTAAGAAAAGAATTAAAGCAAAGTAACCTTTGATTTGTTTCTTAACTGTCCAAGAACTTAAAATACAGATGAAAAGTATCACTGACGTTAAAAGAATCATTGGAAGAGAAATTCCATCTACACCTAAGTGATAAAAGATATTGAATTGCTTAATCCAAGGAATTTTAACAGTAAATGCTTCTTGCATACCCGCAATAGAATTATCAAATCCCATCCACAGTTTTGCAGTTAGAACCATTGTAATAGCAGTATTTGCTAGGGCCCAAAATCTAATCGCGTTTTCTTTTGCTTTAGGAATAAGTAATACACCTAGAGCACCAAGCATCGGCATCCAAAGAATCCAGTTTAATAAATTCGACGTTCCACTCACCGTCAACTCCTCTTTATATAGAAAATAATTTTTATAATGCTAATATGTAACCAGCTAAAACAACAATAATCATGATGAAATAGAATTGAATCTTTCCAGATTGTAATGTTCTTAAAACAACATTAAACAATCTAACACTCGCTCCTGTTCCATCTACCATAACAGTATCAACCCATAAATCATCGAACCATTTTGCAAAAGTAAATAATCCTCTGTTTACTTTTGCCCAACCGTCAACAATATAGCGGTCATAAATACCCATATCTAACCAAGCTAAGAAGTTATTTAGAGGTATTAAACCTTTCCCAATAACGCCTTTTATATATAGATCATCCATGTAGTATTTGTTTTGTAGCGCTCTGTACCAACCAGAAAAAGTTGTTACCCACCATCCTGGATTCCATGACTTTTTGATATACATCATAAATGCAATGAAGACACCACTAAAAGCGATAATGATAGAAACGATGGCTCCAATATGATGTACATGGTGTACATGATGAGCTTCCTCTTCAGTCATTCCGTGATCCGGATCGTAATGAGACGGAGTAGCAACTACTGCTTCTCTTGTATCTACTGTTCCCCAAGCTTCTCTCTTATATGATGTAAACTTAGAAACATCTGGTTTTGCTACTAAAGTTGAAAACCACTCTAATTTTCCTTCTGGAGAAGCAACTTTAAGTAGTTTTTGACCTGTAAG
>NZ_JBFGYP010000085.1:0-12946 GCF_041587335.1 Halobacteriovorax sp. | reverse complement strand
TTTGATCACAAGAACCTATTAACTTCTTGTATTTAGACTTAATTTCTTTTGATCTCGTTAAGCTCTTCCAAGCTGAATCACAACTCTCTGTTCTTGCAAAAGCAGAGGTACTAGTAAGGAGGGTAAAAAGACATAAAGTAGCTATTCTGTTCACTAAGGTTCCTAAGTTACGAGGTGCACCGAATGTAGGACCATTGCATTAATAGTTCAAGTAAAGTTTTAACCTTTCTTATAGTTCCTATTAGTCTCCAAAGCCTCATGCCTTAGTAATCTCAGTTGGTTATCTGATTACAGCCACTTATCAATTGTAATCTTTACAAGACTAAGGGGGATGTGTTGCGATGCGTCGCTAGATTGTGTACCTTGCGCTCGTCAAAGAAATTTTAAAAGATTTGTCAGGAGACATCTATGAATAAATCACTTTTAATTTTAGCCATGTCTGGCGTACTCGCTACAAGTTGTGGTGGGAGAAATGAAAAGTATCCTAATACTGGAACTGCCGCTTACGAAAAGATGGTAGGAGCAATGACTTCAATTGATGAGGTTGAAGTTGGTAAAGATTATTACACAACAACTGGCTTGATTGTAAGAAATGAGAGTGGTCGTAGACTAGGCTTATTATCTAAGAATGATAAAGTGACTGTTGTTAGTTTAAATGGTCTTGAAGGTAAACAAGACTATGTTGAAATAACTTTTAAAAGAAAAAGTTACCAAGAGATAGATGAGGCAGAGAAGTATTTTGTTTCACTTAAGTACTTACTAGACAAAATCGTTGACCATAAAGATTTTGATGGAAAATATTTTGTTATTCAAAATATTGCGACAGAAAGACTTAGAGTTTATGAAAAGTCATGTAACTCTAAAGATGTATGCGTAAATAAAATGATTATGGAAACTGAAATGGCAGTTGGAGAGGATGATTCAGAAAATAGAACAAGAGTTGGATCATACCGCATTACTGAGTGGTGGAAGTTTTATCAAGATCATGCTGCCCACTATCCTTCATGGTACAGAGATGGTTACCCATCTCCTCCTGAACAAGGATCATCATTCCTAAAGTGGTTTAAGAATAAGTATATGCCAAAAGAGAATGGTGAAAGAAAAGGTGATATGAGAGGAGCATTTGGTTGGTATACTGCCTATGTTGGTCCTAATCATAACGCTCAATGGACTCATGGTACTGTTGGTTGGGGAGCAGATAAAGATGCTCTAATTAAAGCGACTAAGAGTTACTTTACAAATGTGTTTGCAAGTCCAAGAAGTTCAGGTTGTTCTAGGTTGAATAATGAGGCAATTGCTTACCTTCGTGAAATTTTACCTGTGGGAACTCCTATAGTTAAAGTTTATGCAAAAGAGGCCTTACTCAATGGTCACAGAACTGACTATAAGAATAAGACAAGCAACTGGAGTTATGTTTTAACTAAGAACAATGCATACTCAACAACAAACTTCTCAGCTGATAAAGAAAGCGTTGAAAGTAGAAACGTTCCTGCTAACAGAAGATTAGAAGAGGGAACATTTGTTATGGATGCGTATCCAACAATGTTTAACTTTATTGATGGTGAAGATGTTGGAAAGATGGAAGCTAAAACGAAAACAACTGGTAACGTTTATAGAGTTCCAGAAGCCTCAATGAAAGGTGTTCTCTATGTCGATGCAGGTTTACTTGAAGACTATGCACACCCAAGAGATGAGAAAATTGGTAAAGGTGGATTTAAAGATGAGTATGCTCCAAAGTATATGATCATGGATAAGTCTGTTGATAAGTCGTTAGCTTTATATATTGCAGATAAAGATCAGCCAGAGAATGATAATGCAGGAATAGAGTATCACGAGACTATTAAAGTAGAGACTAGAGGTAGTGTTGATATGAGCTTTGAAGATGATAACTTCACTTCAGAGATCTCAAACCTTTACATAACAGGTAACAAAGTTGAAAGAGATAGTAGTCCAAAGATTAGACTACAATTAGGGGTAGGAGCATTTGTAAACTTTATTATGGCACCAGTTGAAGATGATGAATGGGATTTAATTGTTTCGAATGAAACTGTAAACTCTACTAATTCTACAGTGAAGAAGTTTATGAAAAGATTTTTCAAGAAAGGGAACGTAGTTCCTGTAAACATCGAAGTCGGTAAGAACGAAATTACGATTGAAAAGACTAAAGGTCGTAATATTGATTTTACTTACAGATTCTAAGAAAATCTTAAAGACGCCAGAGAAGAGAATTATTTCTCTCTCTGGTTTTTTTTGGTTTAAAGTTCAAATGTTATTGGTTTAAAAGTAGGCTTATAACTCTCATCCATTATGCTCGCATTCACAAATAAAGTTCCATTTCTTTCAATTGTTCCGTGAGAACCATGTATATGGCCAAAGATATGCGCCTTTAACTGTAAGTTGTCCACGGTGTTTAATAAATCAATGTCACCAAGCTTAGGGCTATTTTCTTCTGGAAAAGCTTGATCTAAAACTCCAAGAGGAGGTCCATGGGTGATTAAGATATCTGTGTCTTTAGGAATAGAGTTCCAGTGCTTAAGAATCTCTTCTCCAGCTGCTCTGTTAAATGCCCAGTTTCTATATTCAAGGTTAATCGGACTTCCCCAGATTTTGATACCATCAATTTCAATTGCTCTATCATTTAGAACTATTACATCTTCAAGAAACTTTGAGGCAAATTCGTAATCAACTTCGAAGATCCAATCGTGGTTTCCTGGAACGAGAATAACATGTTTATATCTATCTCTAATAGAGCTAAACCAATTCTTTAGATCAGTGAGCTCACTCACCATTAACTCTCTATTGGAGCTAACATTCTTTGGCAAAAGAGAGAAGTCTCCTGCATGAATGAGTATATCACCTTGAGGTAAATCCGTTAGGTAGGCCTGGTGTGTATCAGAAATGGCAACTATTTTCATAAGAGAGTTTTATCACTCTTTAGGAAGATAATTAAGGCGCAAAGTGCAATGAAGGTGAGTAGTGGGCAAAGTAGTAACGCAATATTTGCTCCATAGGACTCATTTACGAGTCCAAAGAGAAAGTGCATCATCGCCAATAGTACCCCTATCCAAGTCATTACTGAGGTGATCATATAATCACTTTTAGTTTTAAATGTTTCCACTAAGAAGTCCATTCCCATTGGAAAGGCATAGGACATAGTAAACCCACATAAACCCAAGAATAGAGGATGGATATATATACCCAAGAAGAAACAGATCATCGTAGTTATGTGTGAGAAAATCATTAGGTATTCACTCTTAAAGTTAAAACTTTTAAGAGAGAAAAGTAATCTTCCTGCACTTAGACTTAGAAAGAAAAAGCTCAAGTAGTACCCAGAAGTTACCTCATCGTACTTTAATACAGTATTGAGATAGTAGGGAAGCCTACTCGAGAGAACTAGCTCACTGGCAACATATGCTCCTAAGAGCAGGCCAAAAAGTACTCTAAATCTTAATGGGACCTTCTGATTTTCTTTATTTTCACTCTCTTTTATCTGCGGGAGAGTTTCTGTCTTGGCAGTGATTACAATTACTAGGAAGGCCATTAGACCACTAATTACAAAGTAAACCTTCCAGTCACCACCTAACTTAATGATAAAGGCGAGAAGAAAAGGAGCTAGAAGAGAAGAGAATCCGTAGATTGCATGTAGCCCTGAGAATAACCTCTTTCTTAAAGCGTTAGTTGAACCCTTTATTACAAGAACGTTCATTGTAATTGTACAAACTGCGAGCCCAAGGCCTAGGAATATAGAGCTCACTATAAGGTAGGTATAGCTTGCCTGATGACCAGTGACATACATTAGTAGACCACTGATAGTCATTAAAAGGAGTGCTACTCTTGCTGAGACTACTGGGCCAAATCTAGGAAGCCACTTGGAGGCGGTAAAGTTAACAATTAAACTAATTAAACTCGCTACCGAGAAAATATAAGAACCCTTAGCTGGGCCTATACTTAAGTCTGAAAGAATAGAGTTATAGGTAGGTGAGCGACCATTGTCTAAGAAAGATAGTGCAAAGAGACTTAAGTACGCAAGGGTGACAAATCTCCAGTTCATATATTTCCACGATCGTAGAGCTTCCTACACTTTGGTAGGCACTCATTAATAGATCTAACCCTCTTTCCTAGCTTAATGCCTTTTTTATTTGCGGCGAGGTCTTCAAAATCAGGCGTACCATAGCCTAGTAAGTCAGCGATTTCTTTTGCTAACCCTACTGCCCAGCTCTCTGCAGCACTACATTTCTTACTCAAAATACATGAATAAGAACAATGTTTCACTTTATCGAATTCAGTTTCTGGAACTATTGATTTATATTTATGTAAAGTAAGTGCCGAGCAGAGGAATTTCTCTTTGGCAGACAAACTTATATTTATTGATAATAATAGAAAAATTACAATGTACTTCATTTGTGCACTCTATAAATATTAGAGTTCAAAGAAAAGGAAAAATAATGAGCAGTGACATATTTTCAGAGGTTAAAGATACTGGCTACAGAGAGGAGCTAGAAGAGATTAATAGTGAGGAATTTTTCAAGGTCATCAAGAGTAGAAGAAGTGTCAGAGTCTTTAAAGATGAGCCCGTAAAGCATGAAGATATGCAGAAAATTTTAGATGCTGCCATTCTCGCTCCCAATTCCTCAAATCTACAGCCTTGGGAGTTTTACTGGGTTAAGAATGAGAGTAAAAAGAGTGAACTGGTTAAGGCCTGTCTTTCTCAGCCAGCGGCCGCAACAGCTCCTGAGCTCATTGTATGTATTGCGAGAACCGATACCTGGAGAGATAACGCAAAAGAGATGCTTGAGCTCTTAAATAAAAAAGAGGGAGTACCTGCAGCAGCGAAGTCTTATTATCAAAAATTAGTTCCGCTTGTTTATACTCAAGGTCCATTAAGTATATTTGGTTTCTTTAAGAGACTTGCAATATTTATAACTGGCTTTAAAAAGGTAACTCCTAGAGAACCTGTTTCTAATTCGCAAATGATCACATGGGCGACTAAGTCCACAGCTCTGGGTTGTGAGAATATTATGTTAGCAGCAAGAGCTCTAGGGTATGACTCATGCCCAATGGAAGGAGCTGACTCAAAAAGAATCAAAGACATTCTTCACCTTGGAAGTGGTGCTCATCTGGTAATGGTTATCAGTATCGGTAAGCGCGATGAGAAAGGTGTCTATGGAGAGCAGATTCGCTTTGATAGAAAAAAGTTTATAAAAATATTAGAATAATGAATGACGTATTTTTAAAAAGTATTCAAATTATAAAAAATACAATGAGTGAAACAGGCTTTTTGCGTGGAGGTCTATTTGATTCATATTGTGGAAAATACCACTGTGACTGTTCGTCTTTAGTCTCTTCAATTTTAAAGATTGAAAATAAAGAACTCTTTCTTAAAATAAGTAAAGGGAGAGATAACTTAAAGAGCTTTGAATACTTTGACTTTGCTAAGAGAGAAGGGAGCTATGTCCGCTCGATCTATGACGTTAGGCCAGGAGATATTCTTTGTTGGAAAAAAGATCATATTCCTAAAAGTGGAGACAGTGGTCATATGGCGATTGTTATCTCCACTCCAGTCATGGAGTCTCAGAATTTATTTAGGGTACGAGTCTTCGACTCATCAAAAACTCCACACTCATCAGACTCTCGAATGAATGGAGGAGTGGGGGAAGGAGATCTCTTTGTTCAAATTAATGAAGATTCAACCATTATAGGTGTTAAGTGGAGTCTCGAACTGAGCAAGGTTAAAAGAACAGATATCTTATCTATTCGCTTTTAACTCTCTTTACTATAGCATTGCAAAATCTCTGTGCAGAGTCTTTATCAAAGCTTAAATATAGCGCAGGTTCAATAAGCTCTACCTCTCCGATATATCTCCATTCATTCTCTTCATTTTTTAATAAATCAACACGAGCAAATAGGGAATCAGTTGTAATAGACTCTAATACTTTCTTACTATAATTAATTGTTTGAGAATCTGGAGAAAGTGGAGTTATCTTACTGCCAAATTCTTCTTGAGATCTAAACTCATTCTTTTTTGGAACCTTTAAAATTGCGTGCGAAAAATCACCATTAAAGAATATAAGAGAAACTTCTCCGTCTGTGGAGATACTATCTTGAAAAGGCTGAATTAATTCTTCATTATTATTTTCAACCACTGCATTTAAGTTATCTTTTTCTATAACCTGGATGCCTGAAGCACCTGCTCCAATAAGCGGTTTAATTATAATTTTATCACTTTGAAATTTTGTAAACGCCTCTTCTATTGTGTCTTGAGATACTTTACTCTTTAACGAAGGGACTATTTCAAATCCTCTTTCTTCTAAGTCGAAGAGATAGGATTTATTAAAGTTATTCATTACAATCTCATGAGCATTGAAAAGTTTTACTTCTCTTGGAAGCTTATTAATGAATGATTTAAATTGTTCTATCTTCTCTGTGTAGTCCCAAGTTGACCTAATGAGAATACAATCAAAGCTACTCCAATCAACTGTAAGATCGTCCCAAATTTGAAAAACTGCCTCAATCTCTTGTGATTTTAGGAGGGGAATAATTAAGTTATCGTCATTACAAGCGTTTACGTCTATTTCACTACAAGTAAGAATTGCGAGCTTTATCATACTGATATTCCTGTGTTTTTCATTTATTAACCTTAACTTAAAGCTAGTATAAGCTTTTATGGTTCACAATTGTAGTATGGAACATAAAATACTAATGGTTGATGACTCTGAAGAGATGCATGAGCTGTATAAGAAAATTATTGAAAAGATGAACGCAAGGAGACTTGGGATGCAGTTTACTCTTGATCACTGCTTTCAGGGAGAGGTTGGTGTTCTTAAAGTTAGAGAGTCTTATCGAAATAAATCTCCTTACTCACTCGTCATCATGGACATAAGAATGCCCCCTGGAATTGATGGTATTCAGACCATTAAGCATATTAGAGAAGAGTATCCTCAGACTGAGTTTATTGTCTGTACGGCATTTCAGCAGTACTCATGGGATGATTACTTGGAAATCTTTGGGCCTACAGATAAAATTCTCTATATAAATAAACCCTACAATAAAACCACAATGAAGCAGTTAACTTTATACGTCTGCTCAAAGTCTTCTTGTGTAGATTCTAAAGCCTCGTAAACTTATTTTGTTTCCAATTGCCCCTCTATAACTACTTGTTAAGTAAAGATTTATTGATATTTAGTTATCTAATTGGCTAGATTTACTTAAGAGTTAAGAAAGTAAACCGATACCTTGATATCAATATTAATAAAGTTAACCATTCTAATTTAGGGGGAATGATGAAAAAGACTTTTAAAAAGATCTCAACAACTATGTGTGTATTAGGACTTTCAACAGCTGGATTTATGTCAATGGATATTGCTAAGGCCGCTTCTGATTCGGCACAAGCTCTTGCAGTAGTTACTGCAGCAATTAATATTACTCAGGTTGCAGACCTTGACTTTGGTTCTGCCGTTCAGGGTGATGCTGCCTCTACAGTTGCTCCTGCTGATGGTACTGCTGGTGAATTTGCGGTTACTGGACAAGCGAGTACGGCGTACACAATTACGCTACCTGCTGACTCTACTGTAACTATGATTACTGGTGGTGGAGCAAGTGCTGATGAGCAAATTGGAGTAGATTCATTTGTTTCAACACCTGCTGCAGGTGCAAATGGATTACTTGACGGTACAGGTGCTCAGACTTTAAAGGTTGGAGCAACTAGAGATGCTCTGTCAGGGACTCAGGTTGCTGGTAGTTACGCAGCAAGTTTCACTGTAGATGTAGTTTACTAATAATTACAGATATATAGCTTATCTAGGCCCTTCTATTCACAGAAGGGCTTTTTATTGCCTCCTTACAATGATGAAGATTCTTTGAGACAATTGACTTAACTAACTGATAAGATGGAGAAGTTAATGAAATTAAGTCTGCTCGTTTTGGCCGTAATAAGTTTCTATTCAATAGGTGTGAGCGCAAGTTTGCAGGTATTCCCAACCAAGGTGAAGCTATCAACGAGATCAAAAGTTTCAACAATTACAATTAGAAATAAAGGATCATTTAAAACAACTTATAAATTGAGTGCAATTTTCTATGAGCAGTCCTTTGATGGTCAAATGAAGAGAATAGAAGATCCAGGCGTTGAAGCAAATTCTATTATTAAGTTTCTTAGATTCTCTCCTCGCCAGGTCACTCTTGCTCCAAATGAGGAACAAGTCGTTCGCTTTATGGTTAGGAAGACGTCTAAGTTAGCTTCAGGTGATTACCGAGCACACATAAGGTTTGAGCCAATAAAAAAAGAAGAAGAAAAAGACAGTGCTAGAAATAACCTTGTGATGATGAAAATAGATGCAAGGATAGCAATCAATGTTCCAATTATTTATTCCCATGGAAATGCAGAAGGAAAAATTAAATTAAAAAACTTTTCTATCTCTTCGAATGAGAAGGGAAGTTTTTTCAATGTCATCATGGAAAAAGATAATTCTATTTTTCCTTTTGGAACATTTAAAATTTATAGAGTGGAAAAAGATAAAGAAGAGTTTATCACTGTCGTAAATGGAGTGAGTTCATATATTCCAGAAAGAAGATTTACATTTAAAATAGAAGACTTTGATAAAAAGAGTGGTGAGTATGAAATTAGATTCTATAAGAATGAATTTTCTAAAACACATTCTGCGATGGATAAGTTTAAGCTTTGAAAAAAAATATAGGAATAATACTTTTCATTATTATGAATCATGTATTCGCTCAAGATGAATGGTATAACTATGAAAGAATAATGCTTATAAAGTCTCAAAGACACTTTATACTCAGTGAAGGTCTAATCACTTATAATAAAGATAATAAGTGGTACTTACCTCTAGAGGACCTTTTTGATGCCATAGGCATAGAGTATAAATTTGCAAAGAACCAAAGAGTTATTGAAGGATTTGTTTTCAATGAGAGAAATAGCTATAGAATAGATTTAAATAGTTGTGAAATATTTATAAATGACTCTAAAGTGAGTTTTGATTGCAATAGTTTCATTCCATTGGATGACTTCTTATTGGTGGATACTCAGACTCTAGAGTTACTTACAACTATTAAATTTAATATACAATCTTTAAACTCATCAATTATTTTAGATTACGAACCTTTATTTCCTCCTGAAGAAAGAGAAAAAAGAAACTCTAAGAAAAGTGGAGCTAAGAAGAGTGAAACTTCCTATCCTGTTGAGATAAATAAAAGAGAATGGATTGATGGATTAAACTTTGATCAAGACATATCTCTAGATTCCTTTCGCTCAAGAAATGGAGATATTAAAACATCTTTAAAACATGAAACGGCACTATCGGCAGAAGTCCTAAAATCAGAGCTCTATACTAACTATAGAGGAATAGATGATAAGAAAGAGTCGTATTGGCTAGGACTTGAAAGAAATGACTATAGAAGTCGTGTCTTTGGAGACCTAGGACTTAGTGAAGTGAAGCTTGTGAACTTCAATGCCCCAAGTGTCGCATTAGTCGGGGGAGGACAAAAGTTAACAGGTGCATATTTTTCAAATCGATCACTTCTAAGGCCAATAAACTTTTCCAAAGAAAGTTTCTCTGGAACCCTCGAAAGTGGCTGGGAAGTTGAGCTCTATCATAATGATGTCTTAATAGGCCGAGAGGTTGGAAGTTCGGTTAAGCAAAGATATGAGTTTAACAATATAGATCTATACTATGGTGTGAATAGATTTAAATTTATTTTCTATGGGCCAAAGGGCGAGAGAAGATATGAGAATAAAACATTAAATATTTCAAATACATTCGATAAGAGTAGTCAAGTGACTATCACCGGTGCATTCGGTGAAGATCAAAATGATAAGGAAAACTATAGTCTTTCATTATCTAAGAACATTTTTGATAGAGTTCAATTAGATCTTCATACTGTAAAGAACTATGACTTAAGAACAAATAAAACAAATACATACTATGGTGGAGCCTTTAGCACATTCTTTAATAATACTCTTATTGACACTAATTATATTACAGACGAAGAAGATAGAGTTTTTGAGACATCTGCTAAATTTAATTTCTTAGGTGTAAATACAAATCTTTCATATATCAATAATACTGGAGTAGCTTCAGATACTCTTGGCCATACTAATCCGATAGATTATTCCTGGAATGGTAACTTTTTACTACCATTAAGATTTGTCCAAAACTTACAGATGTTTAATAGCATTAAGTATAAAAAGAAGTATGGAGTTGATGTAAGCTATGTCGATATACTTAGTCGTATCTCATTTTCTATTCAAAATTTATATCTTTCAAATTCAGTTAACGTAGAAAATAACATACTTGTTAATGAGTTCTTCTCAAGATACTCATCTGGGCAAGTAACATATAAATTTACAACAAGAACTGACCGTGATGGGCTCAGAGACAGTGAGGTAGATTACTCATTTTCAAATAGAAGAAAACATAGCTACTCTGGAAGTTTGGCCTATGAATATTCACCTAAAATTACTTCATTAAGTATACGAGCTGATAAAAAATTTAAGAAGATCTTTGCAGGCATATCTCTTGAGGGAAATAGTGAAAGTGAATTTGGTATAGCTTTGAATCTCTCTTACGGAGCCGTCTATGATAGAGATGATGGAATTCATCTATTTAATAAGAGAACAAGTGAGTACGCCAATATAAAGGCACTCGCTTATCATGATATAAATGGAGATGGTAAGAGGGATTCTGGCGAAGAGATAATTAAAAATATTGAATTTTATAGATTGTCTGGAAACGAAAGACAGCCTACAAATGATAGAGGTTATGCATTTTTTACTTTTATACAACCTTTGACTCCGACAGATATCAAAATAAGCCTTGCTGAAATTGATAATATCTATCTTCGTCCTTCTACCATTGGAAAGAGAGTTTGGGGTAGGGCCGGAAAAACAGCTCTTGTAGAGTTTCCGCTACAGATAGAGGGAGATGTTGAAGGTGAAGTTGAACTTATAGAAAGTACAAACAAGAAAGTGAGTCTTAAGGGTAGTATTATTTCAAATGGAAAAACAATAAAGAGTTTTAATATAGAGAAAGATGGTTATTTCTATTCTCAGGGGATCTTACCAGGAGAATATACTCTAAAGGTTGAATGTGATGAATGTTCTTTAAAAGAATTTACAAAGAGGTTTAAGATGCCTTCAGATGGGGATAGTCTTTTCTTTGAGGGAGTTAGATTATGATTAATTTCTTATTATTGATATCTTCATTATACAGCTTTTCTATTCCAATCACTATCACTCACAAACAAGACCTCAATTTTGGTACGGTAGTACAAGGAGACCCTAAAAAGGTAATCTCTCCTAAAGGTAGTGAGCCAAATAATGCGAGGTTTAAAATAAAGGGCGATATTAATACTGCTTACACAATTATACTTCCCTCGCAGATTTTTATATCCCTTGATGGAGCTGGGAACAAAGTTATAAAAGTGAATAAGTTTACCTCTAGACCTACTAATGGAATGTTAAATTCTAAGGGAAAACAAACTGTGAAAGTTGGAGCAACATTAGCTAAGATAGGAGTGAATAAACCTCCTGGAAATTACTTTGGTACTTTTACTATCGATGTTATCTATTAAAAGAATATATCAATATGGAAATTATTCTGTGATTTTACCTCACCACTTCTCCCTGAAGACTTTGTTATAGTTCCTTGTGGTGTTTGAATCATTAACATCTTATTAGGTGACACAACTATACGGTTAGTCTTTATTGTAACCTCTCTATTTACTTTTATTTCTTCAATAATATTTACGTGACCTTCTACGCGCATGTTAACTTTGCCGGATGCAGAGTCGGCCATAGAGATTCTTGAAGTAAATATAAATGCCAAGAGTAGGATGTGTTTCATTTCTATATTGTCTCTTACAAAAGGGCATTTTTTAGAGCTGAATAGGTCAGGCCAAAGAAAGCTCAAAATTTGCTTGCTAAGACCTATTTAATTAAAGAGAGTTTAAGAAAGTGAAGTTTTTTCAAGATATTATATTTAGAATTTTGTAAGTCTAAGTAATCTCGAATACACCTTAGATTATTGCCATATATTTTTATGTTTTATACATCTGTCTATTTCTTTTACAGCTAGAGGTAGGGCGTTACATCTAGTTTCTAGGTATTTAGCTTTGGTACATTTATTGCTCTATATAAAGGACTATAGATATAGCTAAGGATAATTAATGAGCAAATCAAGTTTTATTGTCGTACTTGCACTTTTTGGACTTGTTTCCTGTGCTAATAAAGATGATACAGATAACTTTGTTCAGGCATCATCCAATATTGAGTCTTTAAACCAAGAGCTAAGCTCTAATTCTAATAGTTCATCTAGTACTGTATTTAGCTTAGATAATGATCCAATATCTTCTGGTGAAAGTGTTGTCGGTACTACTAAGAAGTTGTGTGAATTAATTAGTAATAAAAATCTTCACAATCCATTTGAGTATGAGAAGTACTTCGCCGAGTCCTCGGACTTTAGTACTTTCCTTAGGTATACGGTGCAAATAGAGCAGTTATCGAGTGAATGTACTTCAGCTGATATTGTCTTTGACCATTATCCAATTAGTATTGTGAAATTTAATTTAGTAGAGAATAACTCTCTATACGGAATATTTAGAGTCAATAAAGAAAAAAAAATACATCAATACTCTTTTATTCCAGCATCAAATTTAAGTATTGAGCACAAAGATATAGTCATGGATGATGGTAATACACTGTCTTCTTTACTAATAAAACTAGATAATACTAAGAGAACAACAGTGTTGATTAAAACTCCCTACCTTCATACCAATGGAGCCGGAATGTACATGAATATGGCCATACAATTCTTGGATAAAGGTCATAACGTTCTGCTTCAGTCAAATAGAGGCTCTCATGCTTCAACAGGTGTTTTTAAGTGGCTTCACGAAAAAAATATTGAAGACTCAAAGAACTCCATTGATTGGATTACTG
>NZ_JBFGYP010000084.1:0-13057 GCF_041587335.1 Halobacteriovorax sp. | reverse complement strand
CTGAAGATCTTAGAGCAGATCGTAGTGAGAGTTGGTTGAATCTTGTTTTGGTAAGCTCTTCATAGTTAATTATATTACTTCTTGATTAAGAGTCTTAGATGTAAAGAAATTAAAATAAATCTTCTAGAAAGTATGAAGTAAGCTGGTTTCTGTTATCTAAGTTAGATTTTTGATAAATAGCAGATGACTGTTGTCTGACTGTCGCTTCTGAGGTGCCTCTTGCTGCAGCAATTTCTTTCATAGAGAGTCCCTTAACTAATAATAGCGCAACATCTGCCTCTGAGTCAGTAAGACCCCATATTTTAAATTGCTGATTAATCGCTTCAACTAAGCCATTCTTATATTTTTGAATTTCATTTTTAAAGTGATCAGCCTCTAAAGTAGCTTGGTTAGCCTGATTGGTTAAAGAGAGAATAGTCTTATTTTTTTGCAATGACATGTAGATCTTAAAAAGGATTATTAAAGAAGAGAAGACAAGGATTAAAGACTCATGAAAGAGGTGCTTGAATTCAAGCCCTTCATTTATGTCATGAAAAATGTCCACTCCAGTAAAGATTGTGAGGAGAATGAGAAAACTTATAGTGATGATATTATCTTTATTCAAGTATGTAGCCTTGCAAGTGGTTGTAATTATTAGTTATAACATTTGTGATAAGTGAATAGTCTAGCATAACTATTGATAGATAAGAAGAGGTTAAGTGTCCAATATTACATGGTATAGATCACTTGTCGGATTTATAAAACTTCAAAAAAAGCAGAAAATAACTACACGAGTAGGAGGATGTTTTGTGAAGGATCGATTTAATAGAATTTGTATTATCGGAGCTGGCCCAGCAGGAAGTATGAGCGCTTATCTTCTAAAGAAGTCGGGATTTGATGTAGTTATTGTTGATAAGTATTCAACTCCAAAAAGAAAGGTTTGTGGTGAGTATTTGTGTCCTTCTGGTGTGGATCTCTTAAATAAGCAGGGCCTAAAGTTTATAGTGGAGGATTTTAGAAGGGTTTCTGGCATGAAAATAGTCTCACCTATGGGACGCTCAGTTCTCTCTTTTTTTCCTGAAGGAAGGATTATTAATTACGGGGCATCAGTAAATAGATCAATATTTGACCAAAGACTGAGAGATCTTGGTAAAAATGAGGGGTGTAAATATATTGAAGGGCATGCGGTGACAAATATCCAACAAGAAGGAAGTTCTTGGATAGTCATTCTGGAAAGTGGGGAAAAAGTCCTTTGTGATCTTGTAATTGGTGCGGATGGGATTAATTCTCCGACGGCACAGATATTTGGGCATAAGGAGCTTATCAATACGAATAGAATTGCTCTGCATGTTTATATTCCTTTAAAAGATAGAAAGTTCTATTCACGACTAGGACAAATGCATATAACTAAAGATGGAAGCTATGTTGGATTAAATCCTATTAATGAAAATGAGATTAACTTCTCGATTGTTTGTTCTAAAGAGAAATTAAAACATATGTCAGGTAGAGAGATTATTAATGAAGCGATTAGATCTTCTCATATCTTAAGAAGTTACTTTGATGAAATTGACAATGAAACAAAAATTAGTACAGCTGGTTCAATAAAAAATAAGAATAGCTTCATTGCTGGCGACGGAGTCGCCTATGTTGGTGATAGCGCTGGCTTTATCGATCCTTTAACTGGTGAGGGAATATATAACTCGTTACAGGGAGCAATATTTTTAAATGATGCTCTTCAAAAGAGTCCAAATAATTTGGGACTTAAAGCTTATAAGGAACAAAAAATAAAATTCTTTAGAGAAAAAAATATTTTAAATAATGTTTTTCAACTGATTATTAAAACTCCGTTTCTTTGTGAACTTGTTGCATCCTTTTTGATTGTAAGGCAGAAAAGAGCAGACACGTTCATCGGGATAATAGGGAATATTTACAAACCACTTGAGGGAATAAAGAAACTTTTATTTCAATCATAGACACAGGAAATAGTATGAGCAAAGTATTATCAAGTAAAACAGCGTTTCCAAAGTATAACTATTCCCAAAATCAAATTATAGATTTCTTATCAACACTTTGGCCTAAGAAAAAAAATCTCTTAGCAAAGTTTTCAAAGAATGTATGTGTGGACAATAGGTCTCTTTGTATTACAGTAGAGGAAGTTATGAAACTCGACTCCTTCGCCATGAGAAACGATATTTGGAAAAGAGAGGCGGTTCCTTTAGTCGAAAAAAGTATAGAACTTGTTTTAGAGGAAACAGGAATATCTGTTGAAGAAATTGATCAATTTATTACAACTTCAGTTACAGGGTTTTGTATCCCGAGCTTAGATACTGTGATTATGAATAAGATGAAGTTTAATCATAGGACGAAGAGGCTTCCTTTATTTGGCTTCGGTTGTTTGGGTGGTGTTGCTAGCCTAAATAGAGCACACGATTATCTAAAACTTAATAAAAAAGGTGTTGTTTTGATTAGTGCCGTTGAATTATGTTCTTTAACTTTTCAGATACAAGATGAGAGTATTGAAAACCTCATTGGCACTTCATTATTTGGTGATGGGGCAGCAAGTGTGATTATGGTCGGCGAAGAGCATTCACTTGCTAAAAAATCAGCTTATGAGATCGTAGATTATGATGCTTTCTTCTATGAGAACTCAGCAGACACAATGGGGTGGGATGTTAAAGATAGTGGGTTCAAGCTTGTTTTAAATAAGAATGTATCTGAGCTAGTAAATAACAATATTCCTAAGAATCTAATGGAGTTATTAAATAAGGGAAAAGTAAACAAAGAAGAAATTAAGTTTTCTGTTTCACACCCAGGTGGTCCAAAAGTATTAGAAGCAATGCAGGACTCTCTAGATATGGAAAAGAAGGACTTCTCTAATAGCTGGAAAAGTTTAAGAGAGCACGGAAATATGTCTTCTGTATCTGTACTAAATGTTTTAGAGCAATCGATGGATGAAAATCTAGGGGAAGAGGGGGATTATGGTGTTATGGCCGCAATGGGACCAGGTTTCAATAGTGAGATTACAATAATTAAAAAGATGTAAAAAAGAGAGTGAGATGTTTTACGGTGTATGGGGATTCTATGTGTTGTATCGACTGTTTGAATTAGTTATTTCAAAGAGAAATGATAAGACGCATGATTTATTCGAAGTTGGGCACGAGCAGAAGAAATATATGATGTTCATACATACTTCATGGTTTATCGCTCTTTTTGTTGAATTTCTTTATAGAGGAATTGAGCCAAGGTTAAATTTTGAAAATATCTTTTTAATCATTCTTTTACTAATGTCAGCGCTCCTGAGGTACTTATCAATGCGAGAACTTAAGGCGGGGTGGAGTACAAGTGTTTATCTAATTGATGAAAAGAGAATTGTAAGGACAGGAATATATAAGTATTTTAGACATCCTAACTACTTTGCTGTGATCTTAGAGATCATGATCATACCTCTTTTATTTAAGCTACATATGACAGCAACTGTCTTTACAATATTAAATGGAATTTTTCTTTATAAAAGAATGAGTTTGGAAAATAGAATTTTAAGAGGAGAGTATAATGAAAGTATGGAGTAATGTAATTTGCTTAGTTTTGTTGATTATTTTTTCAAAAGTAGAAGCAAAGAATTACAAATTTGAAAGCTACGATCAAGCAAGAAATTCACATGACTATGTCATGTTTGAGTCTGAAAGTACTAAGTTAGGTTTTATTACGACTAGCTATGATGGTTATGCTAAGGACTATGATGTCAATTTTAAGCGAGATGGAGATGTGTTAAAAGACATAGAAGTAAGGATTAATACAAGCTCTTTTGACACAGACAATAGCTCTAGAGATGAAAAGATGTATGAATCAATTTTGGAAATAAAAAAGTTTCCTCATATGATCTTTAAATCAAATAATAAAGTGATACTTAATGAAGGAGTCGTTGAAATAAGTGGAGAGCTAAGAATTAAAGAAGTCGAAAAGAATATTAAGTTAAAGCTTACTGTCGAAAAGAAAGGCGCTAGCTTTTATATTAAAGGTCTTGCTGCGATTAGCCTTAAGGACTTTAATGTGCCTGATCCATCTATAGCAATTGCCAGTGTTCGAGATCGACATGAACTAACATTTGGAATTTCTATCAATGAATAAAGTTATTATTCTTGTTACATATCTACTGGTTGTCCTTGGGCTTGTAAATACTGATAGTCTGTATCAGAATAATGATGAGAACTTACTTATTCCTAATGACAAAATCTCTGGTCAGCTTCAAGATGACACAATTGTCTTTGAAATGACTGATTCAGATAAAACATTTTATTTTGAAGAGATATTAGACGAACTAGATATTGAATATCAAATTATTGATTCACAAGCTTTAAGTAAAAAAGATTCTCAAGAGGAAATTGAGGAATTTTATAAGAAATTTCCTGATTTAGATATAAAGTTAAAATCTAAGAAGGGATATATCTATGTCATTTCGCTATCTCGAAATCAAAGAAAGAGCCAAGCATTATTTATTCAAAGGGTCTTAAAAGATTATCCAGATATACATATTTCAGGTCTCCCTTACTTAAATTATGAAATTGGAAAAACAACACAAGATATTAAGAAGATTATCCTACCAATATTACTTTTGATTAGTTTTAGTCTCTTACTTTTATATTTTAAAAATATATATCAAACTTTAATACTTTTCGCATTTCCTTTGAGCTCAATTCCTATCAGCTTAAATCTTATTAAATATCTATATGGTGAAGCGAATCTTTTATCCAATCTTGCACCCTTGGTTAGTTTTGTAGTTGTTTTCTGTCTTGTTATTCATTTGTACTTCTCATTATTGGAGTTTAAGACTTTTGTAGAAGTGAAAAATCATAAAATAGTACCAATCATTTTTATGCTTTTAACTACTCTTTTAGGAATCTTTTCACTGTATATAAGTCATGTGCCAGCTATTAAGATATTTGCAATTGTAACAACAATTTCATTAGGGCTGTCTTCTTTACATACGTTACTATTATTTCGATTCTTTGAGTTTGAACTTCTTTCCTGTGACAAGAGAGCTTTTGACTTTGAGCTTGTTCCACCTAAATTTCCCAAAATAGTTATTTATGGCCTATGCATAATACCTTTTGTGGCTTTTAATATGGCTATGTCTGGGATACTTATTCAGGTTGATGCACTTTACTTTTTCCCAAAGGGAGCAAAGGTAGTAGAAAATATTCAATATATAGAAAATGAGGTGATTGGAACACCTATTCTAGAATTAAAAGTTCATGAATTTGATTTTGAGAAAAACTATCAAAATTTATCAAAAATAGAATCCTTAGAAAAAAGAATAAATGAGATTTTTGGAAATGGTAATTTAATCATATCAAAAATTCAAACAATCAATAATGCAAATTATGTCTATTCTGGAGAAAAAAAGCTTCCTGCTCATATACAGTCCGCAAAATACCTCTTAGGGATGTCTCCTCGTATGCAACAAATCGATGACGGCTATAGCATAAAAGTTCTTGGTAAATCTATTAATACCGCCCTTTATAGTGAGAAAATAAAGGCCATTACAACTTACTTAGAAAATAACAATATTAAATATCAGTTTTATGGAAACTATTATAATTTAATGACTTCTCAATCAGAGATAATAGCGACACTTCTAAAGAGCTTTCTTATTAGTTTAACTTTTATTAGTTTCTTTGTTGGTTTTTATTTAAAAAGTATAAAAGGCCTTATTCAGTTTCTCGTCATTAATATTTCACCACCTCTTTTAACACTATCATTATTTTCACTTTTTAATCTCACTCTCAATCTTGCAACAATAATGACCTTTAGTGTTTCCTTTGGACTTATTGTCGACTCCACGATTCATGTTATTTATGCAGCTAAGAATAATCTTTCTCAAAAGCAGAAGTCTAATACAGTTTTTTGGCCAGTTCTTTTTTCATCAGTTATTCTCTTTATAGGGTTTTCTACTTTTATCTTTCACGGTTTTGCTCCTATATGGCAGTTTGGGACAAGTATTTCGATAACGATTCTCTTTGGATTTATCTATGACTTTTACGTTCTTCCTGAATTAGTATAGAATTTCTAAAGTGTACAGATAGTATGACAGCTCAGTTGAAGATGCAGTCATATTAAGTGGAAATATCAATCTATTTCCAAACTTAAAGACTACAATCTTGATAATGCACTCTTAGTTCGTATTCAAAAAATTGAGAATGAGCAAAGAGGACTTTCTTGAAAGACCTTATCGGAAAGTTTTCAGGGATAGCTACTTATTGTTCAAGTAAGAAAAGTAAAGAAGTTATCGTAAGATCGTTTGAGAAGTATAAAAAAAGAATAAGTATAAATGAAATGTGCCGACTTACTAGTTTACTCGCAACTACATACTATAAGTGTCGAATCGATTCTTTGGTTGTCCTAAAATAAGCTTTAAGAAATGCAAAGTCTTGTCACCAAATCAACTTACATTTAAAGAACAAGAAAATATCTACAATCTTTTAAACGATGAAAGCCTATCTCATCTATCAATAAGAAAATTTCAGTATCATGCCTTCAGAGAGGGAATTGTTCAATGCGGTTATGATACATGGCGAAAGTACGCAAAGGTTTTTAGAGATGAGAAAAGGAAGAAGAAAAGGAAATATTCTTAAAGAGAAGTATCTCTACTTCCTAAGATCCGAAATAAGGTAAGGTTAAAGTAAACTGTCTTTTTATCTGGCTAATGTGCCATTATGTCATAGATGATTCTAGTTTAATTGTTATATAATCCTTCAATGAAACTCAAACAGCTATATATTTTCTTAACATTTATTTCAATTGCAATTCTTTTAGGTGGAATCACTTTTATTCACCTTGATGGACAGAAGACGATAAGTAGAGATAAAAAAGCTTCTCTTGAAGAACTTGATAGAGGTCTATCTTTACTAAAGATTATTTCTAACTTTAGAAGTTTTACACAGAGCTCCTTTCAGGATTTAAATCATCTTGAAAGCGAGTACAAAAAATATCAATCTTTACAAAAGAAAACTAATGAAGAAATTGAAGGATATAGTAGTGTTGACCTTGGATCTTTTGATGAATATGCTGAAAATCTTTTCAACTTAAATAAAAAGAAACTTAAACTTGAAGGAAAGGTAAACGTACACTTAAGCAAAAGTTTGTCTGAATGGAACAATATTGAAAAAGAACTAAGTAAGCAGATTCTCTCTCAGTTAAAGGGAGGACAAGAGTTTTTACCAAAGTTTAAGAATACACTGAGTAAGTGGGGCGAAAGTATTCCTCTACTTAAAACCTTAAAGAAGTCTATTGATGTTGCCTACGTTGATCAAGAAAATTTTCTTGAGCTAAAAGAATTGATGACCTTTTCAAGCTGGTTAGAAGATTGGAAATCTAAAACGCAAGAATCAAAAGCTCCTATATCAAGACTCTCTAGTGAAATTAAGGAAGCTGTTTCTAATTTGAAGGTTCTAAAGAGTTTTAAGTATGATTTCTCTCTTAGAGTTGAAAAGTATCTAGAGGCCATTGAGGAGGCGAGGCGATATAAGTCTTTAGTTAGAACTGTAGAGAAAGACATTACAAAATATAAAAAAATTGCGACAAACTTTTTAACTCAAGAGCTCATCCCAAAGTTGCAAGATCAGACAAGCTTAAAGCTGGATCAGACTATTCTCTCTAGAAGTAAACGTCATCAAACTATTGTTCAGATTGCTACAGTTATGGGGATCTTTATTATATTAGTTATGTCTTTTTTATTTTTAAATATATTCCCATTTTTAAATATTCTTGAGAGGAAAGCAAAACTTGTCGGTAAGGGTGACTTCTTGACTAAGATTGATAAAAAGATTCCAAATAATGAAATTGGAAAAGTTATGAATGCCTTTAATGATATGACACTTGAGCTATCCAAATACTTAGAAAAAATAAAAGATCATGAACAAGAGAAAATGCAGCTTACAGATGCAATTCAACGAATGAGAAGAGTAAATGAATTAGGAGAATTTTCTGCAAAGATGGCACATGAATTAAAAAATCCTCTATCAATTTTAACCTTCTGCTTAAATGATGCTTTAGAGGCAAACAAAGTTGGAGATCTTAAGGCCAATAAAGTTGAACTTGAAAAGTCTCTGCAGGCACTAGAGAGGCTTAACGTTATTTCTGGAAAGCTTGGTGCTAAGGCGCTCTTTACTAGTTCTGAGAAACTTGATGTAAATATTATTATTAAAGAACTGATTAATATGTATGGATCATTAACCTCAAAAGAAGGTGTTTCTATTGAGGTTTTAGAGAGAAATAGCAAGAAGTTTATTAATGCTCCAAGATTAGAGTTAATGGGGGCTATTGCAAATTTACTTGATAATGCTATTGAGTATATGAAGTCTCACGAATCTGTTGATAGAGACATAAAGGTTTCTATAGATAATGATAGCCTCAATATTATTATCGAAGTTGCTAGTAGTGGGGAAGAAATAGATAACCCTAATAAACTCTTTAATAGCTTCTATTCTTCTAAGAAGAGTATAACAAGAGGTATGGGGCTAGTTATTGTTAAAGATGTTATTGAAAGAGTTGATGGGGAGATTAGCTACAGATACGAAAGTGGATACAATCGCTTCAAAATTGAGATCCCTATCGCTTGATGATAAATGTAAAAAAAAGCGGACTAAAGAGATTATGAAGCATTAATTACGATTTAATTTCTGAATGATAGAGCTCAATTGTTCTTTGTTATTTATATGAAGCTTCTGAAAAATATTACTTAAGTGATTTCTAACTGTACCCTGACTAATACAGAGCTCTTCAGCTACAATCTTATTCTTTCCATTTACTAGTATTGAGTCTAAAACTTCAAGCTCTCTAGGTGAAAAAAAGTAATCATTAACTAGAGATTCTTTCGCTTTAGAAGAAACTGTAAATTTATTACTTAAAAACTTATAAGACTCTCGCTTGTTTGATTCAGTAAGACAAGATTCCATAACACTTAGAAGTTCTTTCTTTGTTATAGGCTTTTCAATATATTTAAATACACCTAAGTTTAGGCTTTCAATTGCAATACTCTCTTTTGAGTAGGCAGTAATCATTGCAAAGACAGGTGAGTCACCACTTTTAGGATAATTCTTTATTAGATCAAGGCCGTTTCCATCTGGGAGATTATAGTCGATTAATGCAACATCGAACTCTCTCGATTGTATCAATAAGTAGGCTTCTTCTAGATTGTTAGCTGATTCTATAGAACTGAATAACGGAGTTAGATACTCGGTGTATTTATTTACTAATTCAATTTCATCTTCAACGATTAAGAGATTCATAAACTTACTATACATTTAAAATTTAATAATAAAAATGTGACATTTTGACACATCCTTTCCTCGCAGACTTAAAGGACAATAAATGTAACATATGGAGGTTACTTATGAAGTTTATGTCATTATTAGTTGTACTTTTTCCTATCTCTTCTTGGGGGAGTGCTTATTTCGATTTATCTGGGGGAGCCCTACACAACGAGTTGAGAGGAGATTCACAGAGTTATAGGGCCAGCCAATCTTTTGCTTCTGAAGTTTCTATAGGGAATAGGTGGGAAAAGTGGGACCTTAGTCTTGATGGGCTATACTCAATTGCTCGTCAGAAAGAATTATCATTTTCTTATGGAACAGCTCAGGTTAAAGATGATTTTAACTGGCACAGTATTTCTGTCGGCCCTACAGTTAAGTATCATATTCAATCTCAGAGTGGTAACTGGTCATGGGCACCTTTTGCTGGTGTTTTTTATAATCATACTAGTTTTGATAACTCATCAGAGTTTAAAGACGCGACTACTGGCAAAGATGAAGATAACTCTCATGAAGCCTGGGGTTATGGAGCCAAGCTAGGGGTTCAATTTAAAACTTATACTAATGATTCTTCATGGCTAGAGTCAGTAAACTATAAGTTATTTGGTTCATATACTAAGTATAGAAAGAGTGAAGCAGATTACCTAAATAGTACAAATAATATAAATGAGTATAAAGGTGATACTCCTGATAACTTAAATAATTACTCTGTTGGAGTGATGGTAGGTTTAACTTTTGGAGATAAACTATATAAGAAAACAAAGTCTGCACTAGGTCTAAAATAAGATTGAAAACTTCGTGATATTATCATTATTTTAAAAATATGGTAATATCACGAATTATCTATTTAGAATCTATATCAGATTCTTTTTTTATTTATTCTCTGTATACAAATTTATTCATATCGTTGCTCTCTAAACTAACACTCATTCTAATTTTGATTCTTTTGACAGTTTTATAATTTACTGATAATTCATTAATAAAATAAGTTTAATCTAGGGTCAGTATGAAACAGCTAGGTATCTTTTTAATTTTAATTATCACTTTAACAAGTTGTGGATCACTTACAAAGTTTATTGAACAGCAAGGAAAACTAAGCTCAGCTGTAAAAACTAAAACATATAATATTTCTCTAAAAGAGGCGAAAGAACGTGTCGTTAAATCTTTTAGTGGTTGGAGAAGTGTTGAACCAGGTAAGAATGCCAGATACATCAGAGAAGAGATTGATAAAGGTTTTGTTTATAAGAAACAATACTTTCAAAAATATGAACCTGGTCTATTTGAGCTCTTCACTGCTTTAAGCTCTAGTGAAAAAGACTCGGTTGAAAAATATTTTACAAAGAATGATTACCACACACTAGAAGATACGTCGACTAGCTTTAAGTTGATCTTTGGTGGGGTTCTCTATCAAGGTAAGAAAATAGCTTCCAATCAAGTTAAGATTGAAGCCTACTCATTCAACCAACTAGAAAGGGGTCCAATTGAGCTCAACGTTAACTGGACAGCCTTTTTGACTAAACATCAAAGTCTTTTCTCTCTTTCTGAAGGTAAAGTTCTTTTAGACGACTCTATGAAACACTCACGACGAAATGAGCTTGTAGAGATTGATCTCTTAAAGACACTTGATCCTATAGGATATAAAAAAATCATTCAATAGTAACTAAGCTAGCTGGAATTGCTTCAATTAGGCGCTCTCTAAAGTATTTTTTTAGAGCGCAGCTTATCTTGGCACTTTAATCCTCGCTACTTAACTATAAGTTCCCGTCAGTCATTGATTTTGATTTTTATCTAAAAGGGCCCATAATATAACTATTGTTATAAATGGGGCCAATATGAAAAAAATGCTTTTAATTCTTAAAAATGATAGGGGGTTCTCTCTCGCTGAAATCCTCGTTGCCGCAGGACTATTAGGCTTACTGTCTCTTGGTGTCATGCAAATGAATGGTTCAATGATGAAAGGGCAGGCCACGGCTGAAGTCAAAATGGAAGCTATTGAGATTCGACGTCAAATAATTTTAAATATGAGTGAGAAAATGGCATGCGAAAATACTCTTTCTGGTACAAATCTAGGTGACACAGTAAACTCAATTAAGAATACTGCTGATAATGCAATTTTCACTGTTGGAAATAAATATGGGGCAAATGCCCTAGAGTTAGAAAGTATCACAGTTGTTGATGTAGGAGATGTTGGAGGAGGGATGAGAGATGCCGAACTTCAAGTAGTGTTTAAAAGCTTGAAAAAAGCTGCTTATGGATCATCTGAAAAAGTTTTTAAATCAAGACTCAAAGTGAAGGCGGCAAACTCAACTGCACCTATTACAGAGTGCTATGATGATACTGCCGGAACGATCGCTACCGCCAATGAGACTAGTTGTATTTCTGTTGGAGGAACTTGGGATCCAGCAACAAGTAAATGTAGCAATACAAATGTATGGGGGAAGTCATGTCCGGATGGAGAAGTTCTAAAAGGATTTGAAGATGACGGAGAACCTATCTGTGTCCCTAACGGTGTAAGTGCAGTTCAAACTTTCTCTCTGGTTAAATCTGGAGGAACAAGTGCTTCTCTTACACTTGGTGTCTGGAAGTTTTGTGCTCTCTCAAGATATAAGACTACTGCAGATGATTCAGATATGTATGATAATTGTTATATCACTGGATCAATGGATAATAGTTGGACTTTAGGTCTGACTAAGCATTCAGATGATACACTTCAATGCGATGCTACTTGTTTTAAGTAGATAGGAACTTAATTATTAAATAAATTGGGAGTGGCAAGTGAAGCTAGGTTATAACTTGATGTACGTGGACAATGTTGAGGCTACAATGGATTTCTATGAAAAGGCCTTTAGACTACAGAAGGGCTTTCTACACCCAGAAAAGTGTTATGGTGAAATGCTTACAGGAGAAACAAAACTTGGATTTGTTTCACACGAAATTGCAGGCTCACATGGGTTTCAATATAAGAAACAATCTAGAGATTCAGAAATACCTGCTTTTGAAATTGGATTTATAACTGAAAATGTTGAAGAAAGCTTTGAAGTGGCCATTGAAAATGGGGCAGTACAAGTCAAGAGACCTCATGAGATGCCTTGGGGTCAAGTTATTTCATATGTAAAAGACATAAATGGCTTTCTTATTGAAATTTGTTCGGAAGTAGAGAGCTCGTAAGATCATAAAGAGTTCCTTTATAACTCAAGCATCTAGTATTTTTTATGTACCCACTCTGAGTATTTATTTCTATAAAGACATGTTTACAGTCTCTAATCCACAGATAAAGTTTACTGATTTTTTGTAGACAGAGTTAGAAACGATGTAGTTATTCTTTTCTAGTTCCTTGGCCTTAGACTCACAGAATTCTTGAGCATCTAATAGATTCTCAAAGCTATGAAGGTATGAATCGATTTTTATATTCTTACCTCCACTAATTGTTTTAAATTCTAAGTCACAAGCAAATTGAACTGAGCTCAGTCTTCCTCTTCCTACTCTTATTGATAGATTTGTAAAGTTTGCTTTAAGATCTAAGTCCTGTGAGTTGGCATTATTTCTGTAAGAGATAATACTTTGCTCACATTTCTTCTTTGAGCTTAACTTTTCTCTATAGAAGATTCTATTTTGATATCTATATCCTTTACCGTAGACATTAATCTCTTTACTGATATGTGCTCTGTGATTATAGCTGTCACTATAAGTCGTTACATGATCATTGGCGCTAATATTGAATGAGATTGCAGTGAGAACTATCGCTAGGTAATACATAAATCTTCCTTAAT
>NZ_JBFGYP010000083.1:0-13150 GCF_041587335.1 Halobacteriovorax sp. | reverse complement strand
TTTTACAATTAGAGTTCTACCTTCTAGTAAAATAGAGTCAAACCCTCTCTTTGCTAAATAGTCCCACTGCTCATCTCTTAGCTTGAACTTAGAACATACCTTAGAGCAACCTAGTCTCCTAAATATATCTGTAAAATAAATGTTCTCACTTACATGGTTTTTCAATGATCAGCTTCTCTTAAATGCTTTAATAAATGATATAGTAGAGTCTAGATGATAGCAATAAAAGTCAAGGATTTCTTATATATTTCTCATACTTAGATCATTAATGATATAGCGTTATATTGCGAAAACTCAAAGAGTGTGACATAAATAATTATGATAAAAGTAATTAAGGACAACGAGTCATGGCTCATAATAAATAAGCCCAGCGGGACCAGTGTTCACAATGATTCAGAAAGTGTTATTGAGTACTTTAAATCAAAAAATATAGACACTATTCCTGCACATCGTATTGATAAAGACACAAGTGGACTACTCCTACTTGCTAAAGCTTCAGATAGCGTTGCATCTCTTCAAAAGTCTCTTTCAAAATCCAAGAAATACTATTTAGCTATCTGCCGAGGAAAGACTCAAGTCCATTCTGGAACTTGGTCAGACCCTTTAAGTGATAAGGCCGAAGGATTTAAAAACCCAAGAGGAAAGAAATCTGAGCTAAAGAGCTGCATCACAAACTGGAAGTTAATACATGCTAATAAGTATTTTTCCTTAATTCTTTTCCAAATTGAGACAGGAAGAACCCATCAAATCAGGCGACACTGCGCTATTCATAAATTAGAAATAATTGGAGACAAGCGATATGGAGACTCGAAGTATCAAAAACTAATAAAGAATAAGTATAGTTTTACTAACATGGCCCTACACTCCTATAGACTTGATATTGAAATAGATGGTCTAGCAGAATCATTTCAAGCGAAGACACCTTCATACTTCGATACAATTATGGGAGAAGAAATTGAAAAGTTCTTATAAGGTATTAAAGCTTAAAGCATTTAAAGACGACTCTCTATATAAAAATTTAAAGAACGCCTTAAGAGAACATTTCTCACTTTCTCTGGAGTTATCCGATTTTAATATTTTACTAAAACAAAGAAGAATTAAAGTAAAAGGTAACGCAATATCAGATGCTAAATATGAGCTAAGAAGAGATGATAAATTTACCGTCTCTATCACAAAATCAGAACTCAGAAAGTGGTCCCTACCAGTTAAAGAAAGTATCAAAATCACATCAGATATGATTCTACACGAAGAGAATATTTTTTTAATAGGAAATAAGCCTGCAAGTATCTCATCGAATGCAACTATCGACTCTACTCAAGACAATTTTCTAGCAGCAATAACAAGATATATAAGTGGACCACATAAAGAAAAATACATCGCCTTACACCATCGTATCGATTTTGAAACGAGTGGAATATTAGTTTTCTGTAAGAAAAAATCTTATAACAAATACTTCACAGAATTATTTGAAAAAAAGGTCATAAAAAAGACATATCTTGCACTAGTCAATGATCTAGAGAACTCGTTTAAGGATACTACTGTAGCAAATAGATTAGATAGAGACCCAAATAATAAAATGAAAGTTAAAAGTACTAATAGTGGCGGCAAAGAAGCAAAAACTAAATTTGAAAAGATTGGTCACATTGATGGTAAAACTTTAGTTGAGGCGACTCCAGAGACAGGGAGACTCCATCAAATACGTGTTCACTTAAGTGAACTTGGCTACCCTATAAGTGGAGACAGTATATACGGAAAAAAGTCAGAAGGAAGAACTCTGTTGCACGCATACAAAATAAGTTTCCCTCATCCTGAGTCAAAAGAGATAGTTCTTTTTTGTGCGCCAATTCCCGAAGACTTCCCAGATGATATTACCAAGCTAGTCAAATGAAATAAAATAAGAGATAACAATATAAAAAATCGGAGGATAAATGAAACCAAATATTCTTATCGTCACAGCAAGTGATGGCAATAACTTAAAACTAGCAAACACACTTCTAGATATTTCAAAGGAATACGAGGCTCAATTTGAAGTAATCAACCTTCTCGACCTCAATCTTCCACTTTATACAGCAAAAGAAGAAAAGAATGGAACACCTGCTGATGCAACATATATTACGAAGAAATTCATGGATGCAAATGGCTTTGTCTTTTTAGCTCCCGAGTATAATGGTTCAGTACCACCTGCTTTAAATAATACAATTGCTTGGATTAGTAGATCAGGAAATGATAACTGGAGAGATGCACTAAACACTAAGCCTGCTGTTTTAGGAACTCATAGTGGTGGCGGTGGAAATCATGTTCTCATGGCCATGCAAGAGCAATTTGCTTTCATAGGATGTAATATTATTGGAAGGAAATTACTTACTAGCTACGCAAAAGAGTTAAACGTAGACTCAGCAAAAGAAGTTATTTCACAATTAGTAAAAATTAGCTCAATCTAAACGTCTAAGAGGGAGTACTCTTCGTGGTACTCCCATTAAGAAAACATACCTTACTTTATTAAATATTTTAAATAAGTACCTTACGACTTTCAATATTTAATAATTAATGAAATAATTATGTCCTGGAGATTTATTTATGAAAAAAATATTACTTTTATTACTCTTCACTTCTTGCGCAAATGTTAAGCAAATAGACAGAGGAAGACTCAGTTCAAAAATAATGAAACTTGACCCTAAGCCAGAAGAACAAGTATTTCTAGAAGAAGTTAATTCTTATAGAGAAGGTTCAGCTGGCGGAAGTGGCTCAGTGGGAGGTGGTTGTGGCTGTAATTAGATGGAGCTTACTTACAACATTCATTCTAGCACTTTCTATCGTTCAAAGTTTTGCAGAGATGCTCACACCAAAGATATGGAAAACAAAAATACTTTTCAACATTTATTCTCAGTCTTCAAATAATGGAGCACAAGTCTATGACGACTCTGGAGATGAGGATGCCTTTGTATTTGAGCCAATGTTTTTTGCTAGTTATCAAATAGACGAAACAACGAACATCAGTGCACACATGACCATTGATACGTGGACGGCTGAATCAGACACTCGATTAGATGCTAATACAGGCCAATCTGGAGAAGGAATCGAAGGCCAAGGAAGAATTTCAGGAAACTTCTCCTACTCAAAGGAAGTTGGAAAGTCCTTATGGACTCCTAAGATTGGATTTAGTAGTGAATATGATTATAAAAGTTTGAATGCTGGTCTCTCATGGACTGGATCGTTCGCAGAAGATAACTTTACACTCACCTCTTCAGCGCAATTCTTTATGGATTCTACTAATTTGTTTGACTACGTAAATGAAAAGACAACTGAATCGAAAGATAAACGTGTCTACTCTTTAGATATAAATGCATCTCAATTTCTGACAAAGAACGATATACTCTCATTCGGACAAACGACAATAATTCAAAATGGGGCGCTAGAAAGTATTAGAAATTCAACTAATGTTGGAGGAACAAGAGTAGCGGAACAACTTCCAGGTTCAAGAAAGAGATATGCTTACTACATTCAACATGTTCATGCATTTAGTGATGATCTTGCCTTCTCCAATAAGTATCGTTTCTATCACGACTCTTGGGACCTCAAATCTCATACCATTGAAACTTCTCTTAGGTTTACAACAAATAATGAAAATGGATTCTTAGAACTAAACTATAGACTCTATTCTCAAAATAGCGTTGAGTATTTTCATAGAACTCTTCCATCATTACTTCCTAGTTTCACAAATGATAGTGACTTAGAAAAATTCACTTCTCATAGAGTTGGACCTCATTACTCATATGACCTTGGTGAGACAAAAGTATTTAATTTTGAAATTGAAAACTTAAATCTATCAACTGCTGCATATTACTACACAAGATCAAACGATCTAAGTTATGTACTAACACAGTTTTCAATTGGTGCAGAGTTTTAGTGAGTGCACTTAAATCTATTTCATCATTTCACATGAACTGCTCGTGGGAGATTTCTTATTTCCCACAACCTCACTTAAGTGAAAATGAAACAATAGATCTAATAAAACAAACATTTAAAAAAGTAGAAGATTTTGAAAATTACTTCACAGTATTTAAAGAAAGTCCTTTTAATGAAATTAATAAAAATGCAGGGATAGCTCCCGTAAAAGTGAACACTCTCACAATTAGCCTAATCAAAGAGTCAATTGATTACTACTTTAAAACAAATTACTTCTTTAATATTTGCTTCCTCGCTCCTGAAGGGTCGAATAACCCTTCAGAAATTGAAATAGATGAAGGAAATACTACAGTCTATCTACCTAAGAAAGAGATGAGAGTTTCACTTGGAGGCATAGGCAAAGGTTACGCTGTAGATATGTGTTATGAATTCTTAAAGAAAAAAGGAATGATTAACTTTATGGTTAATGGCTCAGGAGATTTACGTGTCTATTCCCATAAAAACTCTCCGAGACCTTGGAGAATTGGAATTACAAACCCTTTTAATATTGAAAATAAGATTGGATATATCAATTTGAAATCAGGTTCTCTGGCGACAAGCGGACAATATTTAAAGAAGAATCATATCAAAACAAGTTCTTTAAATACACCTCTGGCCGTCACAGTTAGAGGTGAAAAAACATCAGATTCAGATGTTCTTGCTACATATTTGTCATCATTGAGCTCTGAAGAAGCTGTTACAAAAATGGAAAGAATGAAAGTCAGTGGTTTCATCATTGATCGATCTGGAAAAGTTCATAGATCAACGCACTCATTTAAGGAGTTATCAGAATGAAAAATATTATGTTATTAATGAGCCTATCCCTAATTTTTACAACTAATGCCTACACTCCAAAAGAATTCAAATTAGATTCATATGACAAATCAGCGCCAGTTGAGTTAAAGAATTTAAATGATAAGAAAATTCTTATTAACTTCTGGGCGACATGGTGTACAAGTTGTATTGAAGAGATCCCAATTCTACACAAATTAAAAGTATCTAAAAATGCAAAAGATTATCACTTCATTGCAATTAGTGCAGGAGATTCAAGAAAAAAAATCAAGAAATTTATTAGAAGACATAAATTTAATTATAAAATACTTATGGATAAAGATAATTCATTATCAAAAAGCTGGGGAGTTGAGGCCCTACCAGTCACAATAATTTTAGATAAAGAACGTAAGATTATTTACGAAGGGATTAGACCACCTAAAACTCTACCGTAGGCACATTTTACCGAACCGGCAGATCCATTCAATTACCGAAGTATTAGCCTTCGTTAATTTTAAATACTATAATATACTCCATGAAAAAAATATTAATACTCGGAAGCTCAGGCTGGATAGCCCATTACCTAATTCCTTCTCTAAAAAAAGAATTTGGAGACTGCCATATTGTAGGTAGCGTCTTAAATAATAAACCTGAACACCTTATCGATATATTTCAAGCTTCCAATGATCAAATAGAGATCATTGATGAGCAAATTGGAAACCTTCAACCTGATATTGTTATAAATATGACAAGAGGTGAAGACAGTGATGCTGTAGCTCTACACAAATATTTAATAGAGAAGTCTGTCTCATTAGGTTTTCACTACAATTACTTTTCTTCATTCAATGCACTAGATGCAAATATTGAAAATGAACACTACGAAGATGAAACACCAAATGCTCAAACAGAGTATGGTGAATTTAAGGCACTATGTGAAAAAGAGCTTACAAAGTATGGTGATAATTTTTCTATATTTAGATTTGGAGCAACTCATGGTTGGGCACCTAATTCACAGTCAAGAACAGAGCTTTTCTTAGAAGTTATGCTAAGTGGTGAATCACTTACTATTGATCGTGGAGTTCTACAAAATAGACTCGCAACAAACCATCTAGCCAATATGATGGCTGCAGTACTAAAAAGAAAGGGAGAAGGTGTATTTCATTTCGGCGCTAGAGATGGATCAGATGAAATCGATTTTCTAAGAAACCTAGCTGAGAGCTTTGGCCATCCTAGAGAACAAATTATAGAAGGTGGAGTAAATAAATGTAATGCTCTGATGATACCTGAAAGAACAATTAAGTTAATTGGACCAGAGTATGAAAAAAGCGAAGAGGATACATTATTTGCCATAAGACATATGATCCGCCTCGCTCAATATATTCTATAATGATCCGTCTTTAATCACTTCCACGATAGATGGATCTAATAGAGTTGAAATATCTCCAAAGTTGTCAAACTCTTTAGCTGCAATTTTTCTCAAAATTCTACGCATAATCTTCCCTGACCTTGTCTTAGGAAGCCCTGGGACAATTTGAATCTTATCAGGCTTAGCAATAGGGCCAATCTCACTCGTTACAACTTCTAAAATTTCTTTAACCATATCTTCATGATGATCTTCAGTTGCAATAATATAGGCATAAATCCCCTGCCCTTTAATATCATGAGGAAAACCAACAATAGCAGACTCTATAACATGCGGATGTTGTCCAATTGCATTTTCAACTTCTGCCGTTCCAATTCTATGTCCCGATACATTTAATACATCATCTACTCTACCAGTAATTCGATAGAGTCCATTTTCATCTCTTCTACTTCCGTCACCAGTAAAGTAAGTTCCAGGATACGCACTAGTGTATGTTTGCTTAAATCTTTCGTGATCACCCCAGATCGTTCTCAGCATTCCAGGCCAGGGCCTAGTAATACATAGGTTTCCTTCGGCGTCTCTATCCTCAATCACTTTTCCTTCGGCATCCATTATTGCTGGAAATACTCCAGGAAGAGGAAGAGTAGCAAAGCATCTTTTATTTTCAGTAACACCAGCTAGAGAAGATATTAGAATACCTCCAGTTTCGGTTTGCCACCAAGTATCTACAATAGGACATTTTTCTTTACCTATTTCTTTGTTGTACCAATTCCAAGCTTCTGCATTTATTGGCTCACCAACTGAGCCCAAAACTTTCAATGTGCTTAGGTCTTGTTTTTTTACAAAGCTACTATCACAGGCCATCAGCGCTCTCACAGCAGTTGGTGCAGTATAGAAGTGAGTAATTTGATGCTTATCTACAATTTGCCAAAACCTCCCAGCATCTGGATAAGTAGGGATACCTTCAAACATTGTTGTAGTTGCACCATTTAAAAGAGGTCCGTAAGTTATATAAGTGTGTCCAGTAATCCAGCCTATATCAGCAGTACACCAATACTTATCATCCTCATTCATTTGAAAAACATTTCCAAAAGTATATGCGGCCCAAACCATATAACCAGCAGTAGTATGTAGAACACCTTTTGGTTTTCCTGTAGATCCAGATGTATAAAGAATAAATAGTGGGTCTTCAGAGTTCATAACTTCAGCTTTACATTCACTTGATGATTGAGGGTAGAGATCGTGCCACCATACATCTCTTCCTTCTTTCATCTTTATATCGTTTCCAACTCTCTTATGAACAATCACATGATCAACACTACTTTTTTCTAAGTCATTAAGTGCTGCATCTGCAATATCTTTTAATTGAGTAACTTTACTTCCTCTAAAGCCAGCATCGTTTGTAATTAGAAGCTTGCATTCACAATCCTCTATTCTTCCAGCTAAAGCGTGAGCTGAAAATCCACCAAAGACTACAGAGTGAATAGCACCAATCCTAGCGCATGCAAGAACAGATATTAAAAGCTCAGGTACCATCGACATGTATAAACAAACACGATCTCCTTTACCTACACCTAATTCTTTCATCATATTAGCTGCCTTGCAGACTGCTTCATGTAATTCTTTATAGGTATACTCTTTTGAATCTTCCTCAACAGTATTAGGTTCAAATATTAAAGCTATTTTATCTGATCTATTCTCAAGATGGCGGTCAAGACAGTTCTCCGTAATATTGAGTTCTCCGCCTTCAAACCATTTAATATTTGCATCCTCAATAGTTCCAGACTGAACCTCGTCCCACTTCTTACGCCAAGTAAAAGAATCCGCAATATCTCCCCAGAATTTATCAGGGTTAGTTCTTGATTCTTGATATGCAACTGCATACTCTTCTAGACTATTAATTTTCCAATCCATAAAAAATCCTAATGAAAATGTTGTAAAATTATTTTAATTCACTCTTGATAACGTCTTCTAAAGAGTTATGATGAAACTTAATCGATAAGTCCCCAAGCTTTATTCTAAGTTCAGGGTTATGATTTTTCTGTGCGCCTTTCCAGTCAAATTCAATGTCTTCATACTTACTAGAAAAGCTAACAAAGCTTTCATCTATAACACATTCAATATGCTCGAAGCCTTCTTTATAATCAGCATCTTCTTTGGGAGCAGGTAACTCAAGAAGGGGAATCCTATGATGCTTATATTTAACGGGCTCTAAAAGTTTATATGTAGCAATAGGACGACTAGAGATCATAGCTTCATGTAAGAGTTTATGCTCTTTTTCTAACTCACTCTTTAACTCGTTATATCTAACTGTTGAAGCGACCCTATAGCACAAGTGATCAATATAGAAATCATCTAAATTAATACCAAGAACCTTCAGATCAGCTTCTATCTTCTCTATGAATTGTTGAGCTAGAGAAAAATCTATCATTGCCTCTAGCCTAATCGTTTAATTAAATGAAAACCAAATTGAGTCTTAACTGGACCAGAAACTTCTCCAACATTCAATGCAAATGCTGCATCTTCAAATGGCTTAACCATCATCCCTTTACCAAAAGAACCTAAACTTCCACCATCTTTTCCAGAAGGACAATTTGAATAATCTTTTGCCAATTCTTCAAAAGATTTACCTTCTTCAATTTTTTTAAGTAAGTCTGTAATTTCATATTCATGATCAACGAGTATATGTGATGCTGTTACCTGGGACATATCAATTTCCTTATTTAATTTTTTTATTAGATAAGGTTAACGACGGACAACGCGTTTGTAAATATTTATACAGTTCGCTTACTTTACAAGTAACACTAAGCTTCCAAACTAAAACCGTCGGTTTATCTAATATTAAATGACATTATTTGTTCAAAACCTCTAGTGGAGTGATAATAGAGGTAATTATAAGTTCAGGAGGAACACATATGTTAAAAAACTTACTCGCAGTAGGCCTACTGCTTGCGCTCATGCAAAACTCAAACGCTCATTCTCATAAGTTTCAAGAAACAAAAAGAAGTGTGTACACCTCAGTGAAACTGAATGACTACGCTAAAGATATGAAGAAGATTCAATCTCTAGACTTAGATGTTACAGGAGTAGATATTGGTAATAGTATCGTTGATTTATTTCTCACCAAAGAGCAGCTTAATAAATTATATGAACTAAACTTCAATATTATTCAGGATAAATCTAATCAGGCCATAAGTGCACTAGATGAACAATATAAATCCCCTTCAGAAATAGAAAGCATTCTTAAAGAATGGGAAAGAGAACATTCAGATATAGCAAAAGTCTTTGTTATAGGAACATCATCTGAGGGAAGAAATATTTATGCTCTTAAAATATCTGATAACGTCTCCACTAGAGAGCATTCAGAGTCGGCAATCCTATTCAATAGTATGCACCACGCTAGGGAAGTAATGTCTCCAGAAGTTAGTTTAGATATTATTGAAACTCTTATTACAAACTACAAAACTGATCTAAAGATAAAAAGCTATGTTGATTCAAATGAGATCTGGGTTGTACCAATGCTAAACGTAGATGGTAATGCAAAGGTATGGAATGGATCAAAAATGTGGAGAAAGAACACAAACTACGGACATGGAGTAGATATTAATAGAAACTACCCTCACCTTTGGGGAAGTTGTGGTGGATCTAGTGGTATGAAGTGGTCAAGTACCTATAGAGGACCAAGTGCTGGTTCTGAGCCTGAAGTTCAGGCCTTAATGAACTTAGTAAAAGATATCAGACCTGTATTCGATATTAGCTATCATGCCTATAGTGAAATAGTTATTTACCCAATGGGTTGTAAGGGATCGAGAACTCAGACAAAAGAGGTCGTTGAAAGAATAGGTCAAGAGATTGGTCAAAGTGTAAACTACAGGGCCGGAACGGCCTGGGAACTTCTCTACTCTGTAGATGGTTCAGATATTGATTGGATGTACAACGCTTACCAAGTAATTCCATATGTTCTTGAGGTAAATAGTAGAGCTCAAGGCTTCCAGCCAGACTATGATACGTGGAGAGATAAAACAGTTAAAAGAAATAGAGCTGCTTGGATGACTCTTCTTGATAAAATGACTGCTACAGGAGTCAAAGGTAGACTTGATGAAACATACCCTAGTCCAGAAAACTATCAGATAGAAGTGAAAGACTCTAATGGGAAGGTGTTTCAAAACTACAAGATTAATCCCGATGGGACATACCATATCGTTTTAAACGAAGGAAAATATAGCCTTAGTTTAAAGAAAGGTAGAAACTCACTAAATACAAAAGTTGTAGAGTTAAGTTCATCTCTTATGCCTCTAAACTTTTAATTCAAATTTACGGGGCACTTCTGTGCCTCGTTTTCAAACTTGTTAAACCCAATTCTTTTTACACAAATACATGATCATGTTATCCTCCCTCAGAGGTATTAATGATAAATTTAAAAGAAAATCAAAGTGCGTGGTACTTATTATTTATTTGCTGGGTAATAGCATTTGTTGCGACTGCAGGAAGTTTATTCTTTAGCCAAGTTATGGGGTTTCCGCCTTGTGAGCTATGCTGGTATCAAAGAATATTCATGTACCCCCTAGTCATTTTCTTTATCATAAGCCTGATATCATTGGATGGGAGTGCATTTAAGTACTCGCTGCCCTTAGTCATTATGGGTTGGGTAACTGCCCTTTATCACAACCTCCTCCACTACGGAATAGTTCCTGAAAGTGCATCACCATGCAGAGAAGGTGTCTCGTGTTCTGATATTTGGATTAACTGGCTAGGTTTTATAACTATTCCTATGATGTCATTTATTGCCTTTAGTTTAATTTTAATTATCCTCACCATCTTTTATAGGAGATACCTAAGATGAATAAGCAAAAAATTATAGTCCTTGCCACTTCAATAGTTGTTATCATTGCTTTTGTTGCCGCAACATTCTTCTACAATAGTAGCCAAGATAAAAAAGATGAACTAATTGCAAAAGAGAAAGAAACCCTATTTGTCCGTGCACACTCTCCTCAGCTAGGGCCAAAGAATGCTCCTGTTCAACTTGTAGAGTTTATGGACCCAGAGTGTGAAAGCTGTAGAATGTTTCACCCGTTTGTGAAAAACTTAATGAAGAAGTACGAAGGTAAAATCCATCTAGTAGTTAGATATGTACCTTTTCACGGTAACTCAAAGTTTGCGATTGCTATTCTTGAGTCAGCTAAGAAACAAGGAAAATTCTGGGAAACTCTAGATATACTATTTAAGAATCAACCAGCATGGGGAAATCATCACAATCCTAGCCCAGAACTTATTTGGAATTATTTACCAATGGTAGGTCTTGATGTTGATCAAGTGAAGAGAGATTATCAAGATCCAGCGATCGCAAAACTTATAGAGCAAGACTTTGCAGATGCAAGAGAACTTGGAGTAAGGGCCACTCCAACATTTTTCATAAATGGTAAACCATTGAGAGACTTTGGCTATAAGCAACTAGAAGATCAAATTAAAGAAAACCTATAATAACAAATCAACTAGTTAACGCATACCTCACTAACAAAAGGTGCCTCGCACCTTTTGTTACTTCTAGAAAAATCAACTCTTTGAAGCTATAGTACCCAAAAATTTAAAGCATAAAAGGGACACACTAAGATGATGAGTAAAGAAGAGTTTCAACAAAAAATCCTAGAAGGTATTCCAAAATCACTCCCAGCAAAGAAAGCTTACGAGCCAGAGATAAATCATGCACCTAAGAGAAAAGCAATCCTTAGTGATGAAGAGAAGAAGCTCGCACTAAAAAATGCACTTAGATATTTTGATAAAGAATTTCATGCAGAACTCATTCAAGAGTTTAAAGAAGAACTAGAAACTTATGGAAGAATCTATATGTATAGATTCAGACCTGATTATAAGATATCTGCACGCTCAATTGAAGACTACCCACATAAATCTAAACAAGCAGCGGCAATTATGTTGATGCTTTCAAATAATCTTGATTACGCAGTAGCGCAACATCCACACGAACTGATCACGTACGGTGGAAATGGGGCCGTATTTCAAAACTGGGCGCAGTACTTACTTACAATGAAGTATTTAGCAACAATGACTGATGAGCAAACTCTGGCACTATATTCAGGACATCCAGCAGGACTATTCCCATCACATGCAGGAGCTCCGAGAGTTATTGTTACAAATGGTATGATGATTCCAAATTATTCTAAGCCAGATGACTGGGAAAAGTTTAATGCTCTTGGAGTTACTCAATATGGCCAAATGACTGCTGGTTCATTTATGTATATTGGACCTCAGGGAATTGTTCATGGAACAACTATAACAGTCCTAAATGCTGGAAGAAAAATTAGTAATGGTGAAACAGATTTAGCAGGAAAACTATTTGTAACAGCAGGTCTTGGTGGAATGAGTGGAGCTCAACCCAAAGCAGCTGTTATAGCCGGTTGTATTGGTTTAGTCGCAGAAGTAAACGAGAAAGCTGTTCAAACACGTTACGAACAAGGATGGGTTGATGAGGTTTTCACAGACCTCGATAAGCTAGCAATCAGAGTAAAAGAAGCTAAAGCAAATAAAGAAGTTGTCTCTATTGCCTACCAAGGAAATATAGTAAACCTCTGGGAAATGCTAGAAAAAGAAAATATTCATGTTGAAATAGGCTCTGATCAAACTTCTCTACATAACCCTTGGGCAGGAGGATACTACCCTGCTGATATAAGCTTTGAAGAATCAAATAACTTAATGGCAAATGAGCCAGAGAAGTTCAAGACTCTAGTCCAAGAAACACTAAGACGTCACGTTGATGTTGTAAACAAACTAGTTGATAAGGGAATGTACTTCTTTGACTATGGAAATGCATTCTTATTAGAAGCGTCTAGGGCCGGTGCAGATATACTTAATGAAAAAGGTGATTTTAAATATCCAAGTTATGTTCAAGATATTATGGGGCCAATGTGCTTTGACTATGGATTTGGTCCTTTTAGATGGGTGTGTACAAGTTCAAATCAAGATGACTTAGATAAAACAGATCAAATTGCCTGTGATGTACTAAAAAATCTGATGAAAGAATCTCCTAAAGAAATTCAACAACAGATGCAAGACAAC
>NZ_JBFGYP010000082.1:0-13166 GCF_041587335.1 Halobacteriovorax sp. | reverse complement strand
TGACTGTAGTACTGAGCCAAGAAGACGAATCTTCTTAGACATCTTCATAGTCGTTACTGGAAAGTATGATGGCCTAAAGTGATTGAGCTGAGCTTTTCTTAGTTTTACTTTTGCAACAACTTCAGCAGCTGTGGCGTCTACGACCCTAACCATCATGGTTCCATCAATTGGACAAGCCTCTTCAATTTCACTAGTAACATCTGGATAATCTTTACATCTCCAAAGGACAGTCTTCATGTCATTCTTATTTGAATGATCATGGTCAGACTCTGATTCATCAATTTCAATTTTAGTGAGATTCATATGACAAATAGGACATTTACCTGGTTTATCCTCTCTCACACTAGGGTGCATTGAGCAGGTATACACAGTCTTTACGGCCTTCTCAGTAGAGTGATCTGTGTGGCTATCGGAAGACTTGGTACAACCTACTACAAGAATGAAAAATAGAATATAGATTAACTTATTCACTGAGGTTCTCTCCGGATGTATATTTAAGGGCAATTTTGTAAGAGTCCCTCATCGCTTGCAAGCGACTCTTTAACATAAGAATACTTTGTAGTTTAAGCTCAGACTGTAGAAGTTCAACATAACTAGAATTACCAAGCCCATAAGACTTAGAGGTAATAGATCTAGAATTTCTAGCGAATCTAATCGTTTTAGAGTTTATAATATGAAGGTCTTTTTCAACACTTTCAATTTGATGAGACAATATAGACCTATCTCTCTCTCTAACTCTCTTATAATTTTCTAAATTCTTTTGGGCCGAATATTTTTCATGAACCGCCACACCTTTTTTAGAATATTTATCTCCAGAAAAAGGGAGAGGAAAACTCAATGAAGCACCTACAAAGTCACCTCTACCGTCTATATTAGACCTCTTCGTATAACCAAGAGAAAAGGTAATATCTGGAATATAGTCTTTATTCGCGGCCTTCAGTGCAAGGTCTTTAGATTGAACCTTACTCTTAAGCGAAAGTTCTTTGAAGTCATTCTTCTTCTTAGATTTTTTATCTAATATATTCCAAGGTATAGTCGCCTCTTCAATAAAACTATTCTTAGAACCAAGAAGGTATTTCAGTCCATCCTTAATCTTTAGTAGTTCTGACTCTCTTCCATTTAGGTCCATCTCTATTTCTGATTTTCTAATTTCAATATCTAATATTGCTTGTTGAGACGTCTTACCGTTTACGTATAGCTTCTTACTCACCTTGAGCATTTTAGAAAGCCAGACTAAATTTTCTTTTAAAATATCTACTTCTTCTTTTATTTTTCTTTTTAAAATTAATATTTCCCATAGAGACTTTGTAAGCTCTCTTTTTACATCCTGAGCTTCATACTCATAAGACTTGGCGAGTTTATTAAAGGACTCTTGAATATTTCCATATTTATTAGTTAGAGATGTCTTTTGAGAAATTCCAAATTCAATACCTGTCATAGGTGTCTCATCTCTCTTTAGAGAATCCTTTGGGAAATTCTTAGCAGAGAGTTTAAACATTGGATCTCCCCATGATCCTTTTGAGCCTCCAGAGTCTGTAGCGGCCCTAGAAACACCTTGCATCGATTCAACTCGACTATGATTAGTTAGTATCTCCACGGCCTCATTAAAAGACACTGCAAAGCAACTCGAGGTAAACAAAGAAAGAATCAAAAACTTCAACATATATTAATCTCTTTTATGTATAAGGGGATGTACTACTCACCATTACGAGAAACTAGGTCTTTTTGTGACAAGTAAGTGAAAAATGGAGAAGAAGTAGCGGTAACCTATTGAAAAAGGGAGGAAGATCTCCTCCCTTATAATCATATAATTAGAATTTAAACATTGATGGCAGTGGAAGAACTAAGCTTGCATCTCCCATAGTTGGAAGAGATTTAAGGCTTCCTTCAACGATTACGTCAGCAACTTCTTCTCTAGAAGTAGCAATTGCATCAGCAATATTTCTTGTATTTGAAAGAATACCTGCTTGTACAGCTCTACCAGTGTTTACTAGTCCACCAGTAAGTACGATATCTGTTAGGTAACCCTTGTAATCAACAGTTCCCATAATGATTTTCTTGATATCAATTGGAGAAAGTGCTGGGTTAGCATCCTTTACTCTAGCAGCGATATTTGCAACAAATGGAGCAGCTTGTGAAGTACCAGAAACCTTAACATACTCATCACCTGGTGCAGCTGAAAGAATCCCTACGCCTGGAGCAGCAACATCAACCATTTTCTTTCCGTAGTTAGAAAAAGGAGCAATTGCTAGTCTACCCATTGTAGCTGCAACAGAAAGTACGTTATCTGCTTTTATATTCGTTGGTGAAGTTGGAAACTTATCATTGTTAAGACCGTCGTTTCCAGCAGCAAATACAAATAAAGTATTTGGAGCAACTTCTACTAATCTTGCATTTTCTTTAACTGCAGCATTTAGAAAAACTAAACTTAGCTCATGATTTAACTCAGGAGTTGGGTCTTTTCTAAAAAGAGTCTTATAAAGCATTGCTGTAATTTGCATTGCTTGTGGGTAACCAGTTCCAAATGAACCATTAGCAATATCTGCTTTGTGTCCATCTACGTAGTAACCAATCTCTTCCATCATAGTAGCTTGTTGCTTAGCAAGTAGCTCTAGACCTTTCTTAAACATTTTTAGAGGAAAGCTATCTTTCTTATTGATCTTATCTTGACCAGGAAGCTTAACTTCAGTTGGGATAAGTTTAACAGTAAGAATTTTTGCATCATCTGCTTTCTTCGCTGCGATACCTGCAACGTGAGTTCCATGCATGAAGTTACCGTAAATAGAAATTCTCTTAATGAAAGACTCATCCTTTAGGATATCCCTTGCCCACTGAATTTCTTCAGCAGTTGCAGTCCCTCTCATCATTTTTTCTTGAAGAACGAAGAATTTTCTAATGTCTTCGTTTAGAGTACCAAGGTATTTATAGTCGATAATTTTATTGTTACTTTCTGCAAAGTTCCAACCTTGGACGTCATCTGGATAACCATTTCTGTCTTCGTCTCTATTGTTATCTGCAATCTCTACAGTATTGATCCATGCTTTTGGTGCAAGATCTTTGTGTTTCATATCTGTACCAGAATCAATAATGGCAACAGTAGATGCTAATGTACTAGCAGAAAATAATAGACCAAGTCCTAGGGCCATTGTCTTCATGCGAACCTCCTTGTGGGAATAGAAAATTATCTAACTTCATGATAATTCTTTAATAAACAAATTTAACCTTACTAGTATTAAAAATAAATGACTTAGAGTCTCGTTAAAAAAACTTTCATTTGCTGTCATATGAATGAGGGGGAAATTTTCCTCAAGGCCAACAGAGTGCAGCACTTGAGTGAATAAATTACTTTCTTAAATAAACTAATGGCACATCTAATGCCTTGGACTTTATTTCATTTACAATAAGGCCTTTTAAAACATGGAAATAGATCCCTTTGCTAGGTTTCTTTGAAAGAGTGGCAAAGCTATCCATTGTTACTTTCACATGGTCACCATCTTGAGCTAAATGAGTAATGATATCAGTGCTTCGAAAGTAATTACTAAACCTTCTAGCCTTTTGATGAGATATAAATCCTTCAAAAGCTGTTTCAGTATAACCAAACTCTCTTTGGTACTTATCGTAGTCTACATTGAAAGTTAAACCGACTTCAGCACTAATAGAAATTCCCATTTTTGATTCTTTAACTTTGTACTTGTTATTACCAATCTGCTTATGACTCATTCCAGATAGATCATCTAGAGTTTTCTTTTTTGAATAAAAGCTAGAGTCGAAGCGCTCAATACTACCAGGGATATAGAAAACGAAGCGTGCACCAAGGATTCTAAGGTGATTATCTTTTGAAGACAGGTTCAAAATATCTTTTAAATTTTTATCTATATTTTTAACTTTATTCCATCCATATGAATAAGATATCTTTCTCTCATCAAATTTACTTATATCCCTCTTAGTCAGAGAGTAATTAGACGCATAAGCATGAGTGACACTTAGTAAAAGCACTAAAGTAGTCATAAGTAGAGATCTATAATTCATGTGAACCCTATTTCTATATAGTGAGGTGATAAAGTACATCACTACGCACCGCGTCGCAACCAATGCAGCGAATTTAAGTAAATTCTATACATTTAGGCAAATACCTAGATTCTTATTTTCAGAAGAAGAGCTATATATTTAATATTAGGAGGTGTAGTCGAGCTAGTAATTTAGATATACAAGAGGAGCTTGCACTATCTGCTTTTTCATTTTCTTAACCATGAACTTCTTTATGGCAAAAGATAGATAGCGAGATGCTCCTTTTTTCAAGAGGACAGCATAACTATCTATAGTCACTTTCACATAATCCCCACTTTGTTGAACATGAGAAATGATATCAGTACTTTTTAAGATTCTATTGAATTTTCTACCTTTTTGGTGAACAACAAATGATTCTTCTTTATTAGACCTATAATTAAATGCACTTTTTAGTAAGGAGTAATCTAAATCATACTCGAGGCTAACTTCTGCGCTGAGGTCTATCCCCATATTAGAGTCTTGTACTATGTATTTATTAAAAGCAATTGGGTAATGTCTCATTCCAGAAAACCCCTCAAGAGTAGCTCTTCTAGAATAGAAGTCATTATTATATTTAAATGCATCACCCTGAATGTAAAAGACAAAGCGTGCCTCTAGAACATCTAATTTTCGATCGGAAAATGATAGGCCTAGTACTTTTCTAATATCAGAAGATAGTTTACGTACTTTCTTCCAGCTGTGAGTGTATTCAATAACGTTTTCTTTATGACCTTCAACAATACCTTCTGACAGAGAAAAATGAGAAGCCTGAGTATACGAAGTACTCAAGATGAAAACAAAGGAAATAGAACGTATGAACTTATAGAACATTTTAACCTAATTGAAGTACATATAAGGATACATATGTATTAGACATCAACACCCGTGGCAACTTAAGACATTAAAAGTGAACATTTTATACATAGCTAATATCTATTCAGTACCTAGTATTACCTCGACGTCATCTAACATCTCTTGAACAAGCGCAATCTAGAACTAGACTAGTTCTTATATAATGCTTAAATTGTATTATAGTTATGCCCTTAGCGCTTAAGAAAATAGGAGTTAATATGAAAGTCTTTATCACACAACCAATACTACAAAGTGGAATCACTCTCTTAAAAGAGCAGGGACACACAGTAGAAGTTTATGAAGAAGATACTCCTATCTCAAAAGAGACTTTATACGAGAAAGCTAAAACATCCGATGCGCTCATCACAATGCTTAGCAATCAGGTTGATAGAGAATTTATAAAAGAAAATGGGCATCTAAAGGTAATTGCAAACTACGCTGTAGGCTTTAACAATATAGATGTTGAAGCTGCAACAGAGTACGGAATAAAGGTTGGAAACACACCTGATGTTCTTACTGAGGCCACTGCAGATATGGCGCTAGCACTTCTTATGGATGTTTCAAGAAAAACATCTGAGTCTTTTCAATCAATAAAAGATGGACATTGGACAGGATGGGAACCAAAAGGTTTTCTAGGTCAGAGCTTAAGAGGAAAAACACTAGGGATTTTTGGAGCTGGGCGTATTGGACAATGTTTTGCTAATACTTGTCACCTCGCCTTTGGAATGAATATCATTTACTGTGCAAGAACTGAAAAAGAGAGCTTTCAAGCGACTAAAGTGAGCTTTGAAGAGTTATTAGATCAAAGTGATGTCATCAGCGTTCATTGCGACCTAAATAATGAAACCAAAGAATTATTTAATATTGAAGCTTTCAAAAAAATGAAAGAGACATCTATATTTATCAATACCTCAAGAGGACAGGTTCATAATGAAGTAGACCTAGAGCTTGCCCTTAGAGAGAAAATCATTTGGGGAGCAGGCCTTGATGTCACAAACCCCGAGCCAATGAACCCAAAATCAAAAATACTAGAACTTCCAAACATTACGATTACCCCACATATTGGCTCAGCAACAATTACAGCTAGAGAAGAAATGAGCCTACTAGTGGCAACAAATATACTCAATGGACTAAATGGAGAGAGTCTTAAAGCTGGTGTAAATTAACGACCCCACTTCAAAACTTATGAAAATTCAATAACTTAGAAGCTATCAAATATTAAGCTAAATTATAGGTTCACTTTTTCTCAATAAGGAATAAAATATATTTAATATCAATAAATAGTGAGGCAAATATGATGAAATCTAAGATTCTTGTCGTTGATGACAGTGAAGAGATCAGAGTTTTAGTTCAAAAGATTCTTGGTGATAAGTATATTCTAGAAATGGCAGAAAATAGTGAAGAAGCACTCACTAAGGCCATTGAGTTTGCACCAGATTTAATTCTTTTAGATATTATGATGCCCGATACTAGTGGCTATGAAATCTGTAGTCAGATAAAGTCTAGAGATGAAATAAAGAACACTCCTATTATATTTCTCTCATCAAAAACTGGAAGTAATAGTAGAGTCACGGGCTATAAGCTTGGGGCCATTCAATATATAGAGAAACCTTTTGAAGCAGAAGAGCTTAAAGAGGTTTTAAACACAGTCCTTATGAATATCTCTAAGACTGATCAAAATGAAATTCAAAACTATGAAGATATCACTTTAAATATTCCTTCACAGGAAGTTGTTGTGATTGGAGAGAGAGTTCATTTTACGAGTAGTGAATTTAAGATCATTCATCTTCTTCTAAAAAATACAAATCGAGTTTTGAGTCGCGAGAAGATATTAAATCACATTGCTCCTGGAAACTTTTCGGCCAACGATAGAATGATTGATACTTATATCTCTGCTCTTAGAAGAAAAATTAAGAGATCTAACTTTCAAATTAAATCAGTCTACGGAGAGGGTTATAAGATAATTGCAGCTGCATAAATAATGAATAGAAACACATTGTTGGTTCATATTTCTGTAGTGTTAATGCGCTTAAATAGTACTATTACCTCTAAGAGGAGTATTTATGAATGGCAAAAGTGTTGTGCTTATCGACGATAGTGAAGATTACACTACCCTACTTAAATCCAAACTAAAAAGAGAAGGATTTACAGTAAAGGTATTTCATCAATCGGAAGAGGCCTTTCAATTTGTACTTAGAAACCATTCTGAAATAGATCTAATTATTATAGATCTCATGATGCCTAAACTTAGTGGGCTTGAATTCCTTTCAACTTTAAAAGATCACAAAGAAAAACCTAAATTTAAAATATGCGTTCTAAGTGGAAAGAACGACCTCTTAGAAATAGAGGCCGCCTTTAAGCTAGGCGCCAGTGAATACTTTTTAAAATCTGAAAATATTGATGTTCTTGCAGAGAAAATTTATGAATTTATGGAGATAGTAAATCACCCTAGTCCAGATCAAAGTAAAGAGTTCATATCACTACTAGAGATTACAAATGTAATTCATGACTTCCAATTAGTTAAATATGATGAAAACAACGTAACTTTCTATTCAAGAGAAGAGTTACCCATCCATTCAACAATTCAAATCAATTCTGAAAAGCTTAAAAAGTATAAAAAAACGGCGAAACCTATAAATTGTATTGTTGATAATTGTGAAATTCTTGATGAAAAAGTATTAATTACTTGTCAATACTTAGACTAAATCTCATAAGTCACTGATTCCTCGTATATAAATATAACAAATTTACTTTATCCCCCTTTTCGATCTGTGAAAACTTTCATAGGATGTCACCAATTTCATATTCACAGGGAGAATAGAATGAAACACATTTTACTTTTAGTATTAGCTTTAGGGCTTGGAGCTTGTAATAACTTAGAAGGAACTTTTAAGGCGAAGACAGACCTAGTATTCAAAACGAAGAAAGGATTACTTTCTAGAAAATACGTTAGTGTAAAAGTTCCTGCAAAAGACTATAGAGCAGAATTTGACTTCACTAGCTTTGGTAACTTACAAATTGATCTTTCTGGAATTAAAAAGACAATTAAAATTAAACTTCCAAAAGATTTAGATATCAACGATAGCAACGATGAGTTCTATATCCAAGGATCTGAAGTAAAACAAGTTTATGATTTTGATGGAAGAATCAGCTCAAAAGTTACAAGAGGTGAAACTAGAAATGTTACAGAATCTTGTACTTACACAAGATACGAAAATAGATGTAGAAGAGTTTGTAGAATTAACGATAGAGGACGTCAAGTTTGTAGAAGCCACTGTTCAAGAGAGCCAGTTACTGTATATGGTTACCAACAAGTTGAATACTATAACTCAACTAAGAACACTACAATGAGACTTAAGGTTTTAGAGCCATCAACTTCTGAATCTAAAGGTCTATTTCAAGGTAATAATGTAAGCACTCATAGAGTTGTTACATACCAGTCAGTTTGTAGATAATTATTTTTATATCGGGAGTTAGTCTAACTTACTCCTGTTATTTTCTTCTTTAATGTTCTCATCATTAAAGCAATAAGACCTAACATCATAAACAGAGATCCTCCACCAGAGCTTGGTCCATCTCTACCATCTTTATAAACAACACTTCCACAAAGACCACCTGAGTCTGTACTTGTCGTTAATGTAGAGCCAGAGTTTATTGGAGCAATCCCAGAACTAACCTCTTCCTCATCAGTAAATGTTGAATCAGGATTTTCAGATTGAGCTAACTCAATTGATCTCCACGCTAGAGCAATTCCACTACCACATTGATCATCATCACAACCACTTGACCATGGAAATGACTTGGCGGCCTCTTTTACAAGGGCCATCAACTGATCGGGATAAAGACTTGGGTTTACTCCTTTCATTAAAGAAACAATTCCGGCCACATGTGGCGCGGACATACTTGTTCCACTTTGATAAACGTAAGTTTCACTTGAAGGTGTTGTGCTTCCAGTATTTCCTAAACTCACAACGCTTGATCCATTTCCTCCTCCTGGAGCAGATACATCTACAATTTTACCGTAATTAGAAAATGAACTCTTATAACCATTCTGTGTACTAGAGCCAACGACCAAAACTCCTTGGCAGTTAGCAGGAGTAAATTGTGTTGTATCTAGATTTGCACTACTATTTCCAGCAGCTACAACAACAACCGCCCCTTTTGCTTTGGCCTGATTGATTGCATCTTGCATATAAGCACTACATGGCCCTGATCCACCAAGAGATAGATTAATCACAGAGGCTGGATTAGAATTTGTAGGAGCTCCACTAACACTAACCCCCGCTGCCCACTTAACTGCATCAGCAATATCAGAAGTATAACCTCCACACTTTCCAAGTGCTCTTACTGGTAAAATCTTAGCGTTCCAATTTACACCGGCAACACCTTTTGCATTATTACTTTGAGCTGCGATAATTCCAGCAACGTGAGTTCCGTGCCATGATGAATTTTGAGAAACTCCTTGATAACAAGAGTCGCCGTAAGCAATCCAATCTCCTGGATCACTTGGGTCACTATCTCTACCATCTCCATCATTTCCCATTGAGCTATCACTAACCATATCGTAACCAGGTAGAACCTTAGAGTTAATATCGCTATGGCTTACAATTCCAGTATCTATAACTGCAACAACTGTTGAGCTACTTCCTTTAGAAATATCCCATGCTTCAAAGGCCTCAATACCACCGTCACTACTTCCAAGGGCCCACTGCTCAGAGAGTCTAGAGTCATTAGAAGTTGAAGTTATATCGACTTGTTGAGTGTTCATAAGAGTATCAACTTCAACATACTCTACAAGAGATGAGTTCTTTAAAGCTTCAAACTCCTCAGTCATTTCTTTTTTAGTATTGAAGTTTTTCTTAACGAATCTTGGGCTTGATCTAAAATTTTCAGTTTCTATAAATGATTTGTACTTGATGATAAGTCTATTCTTGGCGCTTACTTCAACTGCACTAAAACAGGCAATTACGCCAAGAATTAACTTAAGCTTTGAGTTTCTCACTATCATCTTCCTTGATGAATATTAATCTCATTCTCACAGCTCCCATCCTAGAAGCTACTTTTATATTAGCATTATCCGTGCCAACTTAGCTCACACACTTTCAAGCAGATAAGCCCAGCAAAATAGCTCTGGTGTCAAAGAAGGTGGTGGTTTTTTGACGCAGACATACAAACAAATGACTTAAATACTTATAATAGAGAAGCTATTTTAGAGTTATTAGATACTTAAATTGAATAGAGCTACTAGCTCTATAGTATGTATAAAGTTCGCGCCTTCTTGAATCCAATTTAAAAAGATTATATTTATGACATCTAATTTTAAGTAATCGAAGGAAATAGAATGTATATAAAAATGCTCGTAGCAATCGCTTTTACACTAATCTGTAGTATTTCAAATGCAGCAAGTTCCGACTGCGAACTGAAAACAAATATTGAAGAAGAACTACAAACGATAACAGTAGAACTCTCAGATAGCGGACACGGGTCAATGACTAATTTTGAAACCCAAGACTTCAAAGGTATTCTAGCATCCTCTAAAGGTTATCTAGTCGTTGGAATAACTATAAAAGAAACAAACCAATCCATGAGCTTTCATGGAGATACAAGTACAGCTGCAGTTGGCGGGCAACTTATTGATGGTGATAACTGGATTCAAATCAGGTGTAAATAGGCATCAAATTGTACAAAAAAAAGGCCTATCCGAAGATAGGCCTTAATTTATAAGTGTTAAAAAATAATCTTATTGGAACATTTCAATTGAAGTTGTTCTTGTAACGTCTTCACCTCTACAGCTATCCATTTCACAGTTAACTGGAGTCTTACAACTCTTACCGTTTGGACCTCTTCTAGAAGTATAATCGTTGTGACCTCTAACTAGGATCCCTTCAACTTCACCAGTTCTTGCATTAAATACTGCAGACCCTGAGTTACCACCAAAAGTATCTAGGTTAGTTGAGAAGTACTTATCAGAATTGTTATCTCTAACATATGCATCTCCAGCAATCTTAGTTGGAAGACCTGATGGGTGACCAATTACTAGAATCTCATCACCGTTAGCAATCTTTCCTGAAGTTCTAAAAGTAAGAGCTTCTCTATCAGTAACTTCTTTAGTTAATTCTACAACTGCATAGTCGTTGCTGTTTGAGTTGTTTAATTGTCTTTCAACAAGCTTCTTACAAGAGTAAACACTTGAAGTTGGAACCATGTGCTCAGTTTGACCTGGAGTTGTTACCGCGTAATCAAATACAAATTTTGTACCCTTACAAGCAGACTGTCCTGAAAGACAGTGACCAGCAGTTACCATGTATTGCTTTCCTTCGTGGTTTACTAGGAAACCTGAACAAAATGCAGCCGTTAATTGACCGTTAAACTTATCATCAGAACAAACCTTAAGGTTTCCACCGCTAAGTTTTGACTCTCCGCCTCTCATTGCTTCAACGCTATAAGATTTTACAAGAGCTGCTGTAGCTTTCGCTAGCTTAAGATGGTTAGCATCTACAGTTTCGAAAATATCTAATCTGTTGTCATCACCATAAATTACTTTATCCATTGATGCATTTACTGTAAGTGCTGTAAACGCTAGCGCAGCTGTTGCTGCAATCATCCTTAATGTCATTCGAACCTTCCTTATGTATTCATGCTTTCTAAAGGGTAGAAGCATTAAACCGAGTGAAAGACTCTATGTACACTTACAACTTCTTACATTTATTTTACAAAGGGGTTGACAAGAGGCGCATTCGCGTCGCGATATGAGAACTTCCATCTTCTTCCGTCAGTATCTGAAAGGAAAAAATAATGTAAGTGACCGACATTATGGATCTTAACATCTTCAAGAACCTTACCTTCATCAGTTACGAACGTGATGCGATAACGATATTTTATAAATTCAACTTTTTGAATAAGTCCTTGTAACTCATCAAAAGAATCAGTGAAAAAGTCGATTACCATCGAATTCTTACCGGTCATATTCTTATCTTCTATGATGATGATACTAAAATTTTCATTGGAAAGTCTTACGGCCTCACCACTAAATGAAATTTCCATATCGAGAAGCTCACTTAGAAATGATGCGAGAGTTTTATTATCTTTTGAATGAAGTGCTATTTGCCCTATTCTTAAAGTCATACTTTATTTTAAGGGAAGAAGTGTCTTTGGCATACAAAAAAAAGGACCCAAACTTGGGCCCTATATATTAATTAACTAAAAAGTCATATTCTTCATAATCATCATAACCATCATACCAGTGATCAGGATCTGCCCACGGAGTATATCTCTCGTAACCATTGCTCTCTGGTTCATCGTATGTTGGACCAGGAACACCTGTTAATAGTTCAATATTTGTAATTCTAGTAACGTCTTCACCACGACATTCTCCGTCCTTACATACATTCACTTCTCTACAGCTACCATTTTCATCATCACGACTAACGTAGTTATAATCAGTTTCACCACGAACTAAGATTCCCTCTACTTCACCAGTACTTGCATTAATAACTGCTGAGCCTGAGTTGCCACCAAAAGTATCTAGATTAGCCTCAATGTAGAAATCGTTATCATTTTTTCTGATTGAACCTTTGTCATCAATTATCGTTGGAAGCCCTGATGGGTGACCAATAACAACTAACTCCGTTTTATTGTCTACTTTACCTTTCTTTCTAAACTTAAGAGGAGTAACGTTTTCAACAACTCTATCAAGCTTAAGTACTGCGTAGTCATTTTCAGAACCACGATCTAGAACTTGCTCTACAATCTCAGCACATTTATAAACATTTTCTTTTGGAAGAAATGCTCTATTTCCATACTTTTCGGACATAGTATCTGAAGTAAATCCAAATACCCAAGAGCTATCAGTACATGCACTTAAAGTATCCACACAATGACCAGCAGTAATTAGGTATTGCTCTCCATTTTCTTCAACAAGAAAACCACTACAGTTAGCAGGATTAATTATTTCTCTAAATCTCTCTTCCTTACAAAGACGATACTCTTCACCAAGATTTTCGTTATCATAAATAGTAACGCTATCTTGGAAGCGGTCTCCCTCTTTAGGGAATCTAATATCTGAATTAGAGATCATAGCAGCAGTTGCAGTTGCCCACTCCTGGTACTCACTATTTGCTGAATTTTGAGCAAGAACACGATTGTCATCGCCATAAACGACTTTATCTAAGAATGCACTTACGTTAACTGCGGATGTAAGCAATAATGCAGATATTATTACCTTTGGTGACATCGTCATAAATTCTCCTAATTACTTTGATACGGAC
>NZ_JBFGYP010000081.1:0-13326 GCF_041587335.1 Halobacteriovorax sp. | reverse complement strand
CCGCCGTAGATACTAAAAGCTCTCTTACCACAAATAGGATAGCTCTCGAGTATCTCTTGTGCAGACTTATGCTCTATCTTCGATTTCAATGTATTCAGCTGCTCAGTTGAAAAAGAAAATCCTTGAATCTCGTTCTCACTAAAACTTGTCATGTTTTTTAGAAGTGCTGCAACAGTTGTCATTGTTCCAGCAACACAAACAAGCTTACTCACTTTGTAAGAATCAAGATTATAATTATTAAGAATTTTCTCAAGCTCAATATCAAATGTCTGAGCCTGAATCCAATTAGTGGCTCTTACTGACCCAATAGGAAGACTAACCGACTCTATAATTTTAAAGTTATCTAATTGAACATTTATTAGCTCAGTTGAAGCTCCACCAATATCCATTATCGTTATATTAGTAGTCTTGTCTTCCACACCCATGACAACTCCTAAAGCTGTATAGAATGCTTCTCCTTCACCTGAGATTCTTTGAATTTTTAAATTATACTCCGACTCTGCCGGGCCAGAAAGTTCACTAAAGTTTGTAGCAACTCTCGAAGCTTCCGTTGCCGTAACAATCACATCAGCAGGGTTAATATCATATTTTGAAATTATTTTACTATAATCACCAAGCGCTTCCAGAGTTGCCTTAATAGACTCTTCTAAGAAGCTTTTATGAATATCTAAATCTTTACCTAAAGAAGTTATTCGAGAGTGACTCTCTAGGGTCCTAATCTTTTCACCGATAACTTCTATCACTAAAAGTAAGCAACTATTAGAGCCAATATCAATACTTGCTCTTATCATTTTCTTCCCGTGATCTTTAATAAGTTTTCCTGATTAACAGGTGTGATAATTCCTTCTTCACAAATGATACCAGTAATACACTCAGCATCTGTAACATCAAAACTAGGATTCAGTGCTGATGTTTCTAAAGGAGCTACTCTTTGATCTCTAACAAAGAGAATTTCATTCTGATCTCTCATTTCAATAGGTATCGAGGTTCCTGTATCAGAAGAAAAATCAAACGAACTAGTAGGCGCTACAACAAAGAAAGGTACTCCGTAATGTTTGGCAACAATACTAAGAGTTGAAGAACCTATCTTATTTGCAGTATCACCGTTTCGAACAATTCTATCTGCACCAATAAAAATAGCATCAATAAGTTTATTCTTCATAAGATATGAAAAAGATCCCTCGACCACGATGTCGTGAGGAATGTCTTGTTTTTTTAATTCATACGAAGTCAGTCTTATACCTTGCATATAGGGTCTAGTTTCAGATGCATAAACGTGTTCTATTCTATCGTTTTCAAATAAATGAGATATAACACCTAATGCGGTTCCCATAGGTCCACAAGCAAGGTAACCAGTATTACAAAGAGTCATGATTCTATATTTTCTTTTCCCCAGTCTCTGCTCAAGATCTTTCATCGCAGTTTTTGCCATTAAAAGATTATCTCTATGAATTAGCTCAAGCTGTTCATGTCCAAACTGGATTAAGAAAAATTCAATCTCTGCTTCTTTCTTCTCAGAAAAAGCTGTCTTAACAATATCGACACATCTCTCTAGCTCATATGCTAGATTAACAGCAGTGGGCCTTGATGAATTTAAGTAGTCTGCGGCCTTTATATAATCTTCAACATTTGCACTTTTATTATTTCTTGCAAAAAGGGCCATACCAAAAATGCCAGTGAAACCAATGAGAGGAGCACCTCTCACCACCATATCTTTTATAGAATTAAATGCATCATCAATTGTTTTATTCTCAACAATAATTTCTTCAAGAGGTAACTTTCTTTGATCAAGTAAGCTTAGTACTCCATTATCCCAGACTAATGGGCTTATTATATTTTTCAATTAAATAATCCTTTTAGTAATTTATTTATTTTCTTTTTACCTTTTTTATCTAAGAACTTCTTCACTTGCTTCTTGGCCTGAACCTTTATCGCTGTCTTAGATACTTTTTTAAGAGTGTATTCAATATCTGGCTTAAGTGAAAAACCATTCCCTACTAACCTAAGAGGTACGGTATCTCTTCCTATTTCTTTTCTTAGAACCTTAGAAACTTTTCCAGATAGATCTTTATAAACTACATCAAATTGACTTCTTTTATTTGCATGAGGACTTACTTTTCCATTACCAGAAACCTCTAAGTACTTCTTTGAGTCTATAAACTTAGTAGACTTTATAGTATAAAGCTTTTCAGTAAATCTCCCATTGAGAGATAAGCTTGAAAACTTACCATCAACATCAATTTCTTTCGTTGCATACTTTTCACCGACTTTAGGAATTTTCATTAAAATTGGTCTAATATAGTCCCCTAGGTTCAATCCTTTTAACTCTCCATTTGTAGCCTTAACATTAGTTAAAACATCATAAGATGTTCCTTTTGATGTTAATGAAAACTTACCATTTGCCTTACCTGTAAAAACTCCTAATACAGCGGATAAGACGTTTTCAGGCAAGAAAGGCTTTAGAGCAATAAGATCAAACTTTTTTAATTGAAAGTCGAATACACCATTAGTTGAATCTTTAGATAAATTTACAACAGCAGATGATGTCCCACTTCCATTTGAAAAATTAAACGACGTATCGCTAACCTCTATCTTAGAAGGAGATAAGTTTATCTTTGACTCTAGATTAAAAGGCTTCGAACCAATCTTTACATTATTCATTTTTATTGTCAGATCACCTGGAGGAATAATTGGAACAGGAGCAGCTTCTTCTTTTTTATCGGACTCACCAGAAGATCCACTTGCACTAGCTGTAGTTTTATCCAACTTCTCTTTATATAACATTTCCTGAATTAAGCCTTCAGTAATAGAGATATTTTGGACATTTAAAAGAGTATTACTTTTTGGGATATTCTTTGCAGAAGGAGGATTATTAAGGTCAAGCGCCATCACGTTTTGAAAAATAACAGTTCCATCTAATATTTTAGCTTCTGCTTTTGCACTAAAACTTTTTTTAACAAGAGATCCTGTCAATGTAGTCTTAGTCGTAAAGTTCTTATCTACATATGTTAAATCTGGTCCAAGAGAGAATTTAAGATTAGGAGTAATATACCCCTTTTTATTAATCTTTAAACTACCATTTAACTTTATACTACTAGACTTTGGAGATAGAGATGCAATTCTAACACCCCCAATTTCAAGAAGATCTTTTAATAACAATTCAGTATTAATATTATCAATTGATACACTTCCGTTATTAAGGAGAATGTTCATTGAAACTTTATTTTTTTCTAAAAATGAAATAGTTGAATCAACCTGTACTTTCCCACTCTTCTCTACACTAGTATTTATTTCAGCTTTGATTTCTGGAAATTCTTTTTTTACTCCTGGTAACCTAAGGCTTCTAATCTTCAGCACAGAAACAGTTTCAATTCTTTGCTTAGAAATTATTTCTGTAAGATTAAACTGACCAATAAGTAATGCATTTAAGTCTACCGACTCTCCAGACTTCATTTTATAGTTTAGTTTTGAGCTAATCTCATATGCACTAGAGTTTTTAACCCCTATTTTCTTAAATAGAACTTTCTCTAAATTTACACTTCCCTTGCTTCCGTCTTTTAATTTATAATGTAAAATTAAGTTTTCGACATTTAAACTAGCAGTACTATTCAAAAGAAATGTAGGAATAGCTATTGCGGAAGCCTTTACTACTTTCTTACTAGCATTATCTGCGGCCTCTGCTTTTGTAACTTTTACCTTTTTCTTTGTACTCGCAAGCGCCATGCTCCAATTATTAGTCTTACCTGATTCAATATAATGAACATTTGGAGAATTAAGAGAGATCGTTAAATCTCCTCCTCCAGTAAGGATAGAAAAAATTGGTATATTAACAGTTAGGTTCTGCAAAGATACTAGATCAGACTTCGGACCATTAATAGAGAGCTTATCTACGTTTACACTTATTGATAGACCGAAGTTTATTTCAGTTTTTCCAAGCTCAATTTTAGATTTAGGAAAGGTCTTTTTTAGAAATGTTAGAGATATCTCCCGAACTTTTTCAGGTGTTACTAATGTTTTTGCGTAAAAGTAGGCCCCTGTAAAAATTCCCAGAGATAGTACGCCAATAACCGAGGCTATAATTAATAACTTTTTTGACTTCATGCTTAAAATCCTTTTCTGTTTTGCTAGAAGTCATTATCACAATTTACAGAGAATGGGTCAAACACTAATGAAGGTACCCGACTAAAGCTAGCCAGTACTAAGCTAAAACTAAAGGCGCAAATTTCACTAAGAATTTCTTCCTAGCACCGTCAGAGAATTTAATTGAGACCTTTTCTTCTGGTCCAAATCCACTTGATTCTAAGACTATTCCCTGACCATACAATGAGTGAATGATGGCAACACCTTTTGGAAACTTAGGCTTAGGGGCATTGTTCTTATTTTCGTAAGAGGCCACTTGAAATACAGCTTCATCCTCAAATGACTGGTCCTGATTGAAATCGTCAAAACCTGTACTCTCATTACTATTCCAAGAACCTCCAGAAGTCATTGTTCCACCACTAGGCTTTTTCCAGAGGTAGTATTTGTCAGGTATTTCATTTAGGAATCGACTTGGACCATTAAATCTAAGTTGCCCAAACAGCATACGTCCTTGAGCAAATGTGATATAGAGCTTTTCCATGGCCCTAGTCATAGCAACATAGAAAAGTCTTCTTTCTTCTTCTATAGCAGTCTCACCATTCTCAAGACTCTTATAGCTTGGAAATATATTTTCCTCTGCACCAGTCACAAATACATAAAGAAACTCTAGCCCCTTAGCCCCGTGAATGGTCATAAGAGAGACTTCACCTGTATTGGACTCTTCTTCTGACTTACTTGTAGTATCTAATGTAATTGTTTCAAGAAAGTTTAGTAATGATGGGTTCTTATTAGATTCCTCATATTGAACAATGGCACTTTGAAATTCTTCAAGGTTCTCCATTCTTGCTTGAGATTCATAATCTTTACTGGATTTTAAAAATTCCCAGTATCCTGACTCATGTAGAAGTTTTTCATACAGCGAACTTGGAGCAACTGAATCTACAGATACTCTTACTTCATTTATAAGTGTTACTAAGTGATTTAGTGCGGACTTAACTTTTGCTGAGAGCCTTATGTGTTTAAAGTCTTCAGGATTTGACACTACTGTATCTAACATTTCCCAAAGAGAGCAATTATTGGTTACAGCTTCATTCTCTAGCTTTCTAAGTGTCGTTGCTCCAATTCCTCGAGCAGGTACATTTATAATTCGACTTAAGGCCAATGAATCTTTCTCATTAACCACAACTCTAATGTAGGCAACTAAGTCTTTAATCTCTTTTCTTTCATAAAACTTTACCCCTCCAACAACTCTGTATGGGATATTGCTTTTTCTAAGGTAATCTTCAATCAATCGTGATTGAGTATTAGTTCTATAGAAGATTGCCATTTCTTTATGAGGGTGACCCTCTCTAGAAAGTTTTTGTATTTTCTCTGCTACAAATTCGGCTTCTTTCTTGTCATTGAAGCACTCAATAATTTCAATGTCTTCACCATGTGGATTCTCCGTCCACATGTCCTTACCTTTTCTTTGAGAGTTTCTCGCAATTACATGTGTAGCAGCTTCAATGATATTCTTACTAGATCTATAATTCTGCTCTAGCTTTAAAATCTTAGCATCTGAAAATATCTCTTCAAAATCTAAGATATTTCTAATATCTGCTCCACGCCAAGAATAGATCGACTGATCCTCATCCCCTACCACACAAACATTGCGAGTTTTCTCACTTAACATTCTCACAAGTTCAAACTGTGCCCTATTTGTATCTTGATACTCATCAACAAGTAGATACTTAAATCTTTCTTGGTAGCGATTTAGTACTTCTGGAAATTTTTCAAATAATTGAATAACACCAGTAATTAAGCTACCAAAATCAACTGCATTTGCTTTGTGTAGTTCTGCTTCATATTCTTGGTAGAAGGTAAAAAATGAATCACTCTCATCTATCTCATAATCACATTCAGAGATATCTCTTCCTGGATAGTGACCATGGTTTTTTAAGTCATCCATGTAATAAAGTATTTCAAAAGGTGAGATCTCTTTGGTTGAGATTCCATGTCTACCAAGAATGGCCTTAGCTACGGCCTTTTGTTCAGAAGTATCATAGATGGTAAAATTCTTTGAAAGACCTAAGTAGTTTGCTTCACTTCTTAAAATTCTTGCGCAAAACGCGTGGAATGTAGTTATCTGAAGAGCACCAATATCGGCCTCAACCATTGTGCTAATACGCTCACGCATTTCTCTCGCGGCTTTATTAGAGAATGTTAGGGCCAAAACTTGAAAGGGACTAACATGCAACTCTTCTAAGAGATAAGAAATTCGTGTAACCAGAGTCTTAGTCTTACCCGACCCGGCACCGGCTAAAATCATAACCGGTCCATCTGTTCTTAAAACTGCTTTTCTTTGTTGCTCGTTTAATCCACTTAAATCCATTTTACTCTACCGTTACTGATTTCGCTAAATTCCTCGGCTTATCAATATCCGTTCCCTTATATTTTGCAATGTAGTAAGCAAGGAGTTGATTCACAATATTGATATATATTGGAGATAACTCATCTAAACCATCAAAGTCTATTCCAAAATAGTAGTCAGATAATTCAGCTAACTCTTCGTTATCTTTAGGTCCGATTGAAAGGATCACTCCTTTTCTGGCCTTAATCTCTTGAATATTTGATACTGTTTTTTCAAATAGCTCTGGTCCTACAAGTGCAATATTAACCATATCTTCGTCAATCATTGCAATTGGTCCATGCTTCAATTCGCCTGCAGCGTAACCTTCCGCGTGTACATAGGCAATTTCTTTAAGCTTTAAAGCTCCTTCTAATGCAACAGGAAAGTAAACACCTCTACCTGTATAGAAGAATCCTTTATGATTATGAATTGATTCGGCAATATTTTTAATTTCATCTGATCTTGATATTAAATGGTCAATTTTCTCTGCGAGAAGAGAAAACTTAGCCGTTAGCTTTACTCTAGAAGCCTCATCATTTAACTCTTTCGTTAGAGCGAGAGACAGGAGTCTTCCGGTAAGTGCTTGTTGAGTAAAGGCCTTAGTTGAGGCTACGCCGATCTCTATTCCTGCTCTAATTAAAAGGTTATTATCACAGTTTCTATAAAGAGTAGACCCATCCACATTTACAATTGATAAAGTCTTAACCTTATTATTTGTACATAACTCTTGTGCAGCTAAAGTATCTGCCGTTTCACCAGATTGAGATATAAATAGCCCACTTTCACCTTCTTGAATTAGTGGGTTTCTATATCTAAACTCACTTGCTAGCTCAGGTGAGCAAGGTATTTTATTGTACATTTCAAGAAAGTCTCTAACTAAAAGACCTGCATAATAAGCAGTTCCACAAGCAGATATATGAAACTTACTTGGAACAAAGTCCCCTGCTTTTTTTAGACTTTCAAGACCTTCTCCGTGAAAATAGAACTGAGTCAAAGAACGTATCAGTTCAGGCTGCTCATGAATCTCTTTAAGCATAAAGTGCTCAAACTCACCCTTATCTGTTGGACCTACTGACATATCCTGCTTCTTAGACATGTAATTATCAGTAGGGTTTCCTTCTGAATCATAGAAGTTGATTATATTTTTATTTTTAGCACTTAAATGACAAAGAACATTATCAGCAGGAAAGTAAAGCTGTGACGCCATTCCGGCCAATGCATATGGATCAGAAGATACAAAAGCTTCAGAGTTAACACTATTAATCCCACAAACAAGTGGAGCGCCCTTCTTGATAGACATAATTTCTAATACATTTTCATTTAAAACGACAAATGCTGAGTGACCTTCAACGAGTTTGAAACTATCTAGCATTGCTTGCTTAAATTCTTTACCTGCAGCAAGCTCTCTTGTAATTAAAGCAAGAAAAACTTCAGAATCTGTTTCAGATTTAAAATCGTATCCACCAGCAGCAAGTTCCTTTCTTAATATAGAAGCATTTTCAATAATTCCATTGTGAACTATTGAGATATGATCTTTCATATGTGGATGAGAGTTTACATCATTTACTTCTCCATGTGTGGCCCATCTTGTATGTCCAATACACATTCTGGCCTTGGAGTCTTTATCTTCCAAAATACCTTTTAAGTTTTCGAGTTTTCCACTCTTTTTATAGATTTGAAGATTATCGTTTTCGTCAATAAAACTCACACCAGCAGAATCATAGCCTCTATACTCAAGCCTGCTTAGACCCTCTAGTACGATTTCGACTGAATCTTTTGGCCCTATATGACCTACAATTCCACACATATATATCCCCTGGTTTCCCAAATTTTTTTAAATAAATTATAATTGTAAAAGATAGCATTTAGAATGGATTTTTCCAATAAGGAAGCTCCTGCAAAGACGCTCAAATGCCTTTACAGGAATATTATTCATGGTATTTCTACTTAGATTTCAGAAATCTCTTGGCCATACCGTCTTTAGTAACCTGTTTTGTACGAGAAATGGCAAAACTTCCATCTTCCATATCATGAGTTACGGTAGAACCACTGGCAACAAAGCACTCATTCCCTATACTCACAGGGGCCACCGTCTGAGAATCAGAACCAATAAAGCTCTTCTTACCAATGATAGTTTTATGTTTATTTGCACCATCATAGTTACAAGTTATAAAACCGCAGCCAATATTAGTCTCTTCACCTATTTCAGCATCTCCAACATAGCTTAAATGAGAAACTTTAACCCCACGCTCTAGCTTAGACTTCTTTATTTCTACAAAGTTTCCAATTTTAGACTCTTCTCCAATATCTGCACCTGGCCTTAGCCTTGCGTATGGACCAACAACAGAGTTTGACCTCAAAGTCACTTCTTCTAAGTGTGAGTAGGCCTTAACAGTTACTCCATCTTCAATAGTTGAATTGATAATAACTGAACCAGGTTCAATTGTTACATTCTTTCCAATCACACTTAGGTAATCAATGGAAACATTTGGGTGAATGAAGGTTCTCTCTCCTATATTGGCAGTGTTTACATAAGTATGCCTAGAATCAACAAACCGAACACCTTTCTCTCTAAGTGATGAGATAATTCGCTTTCTCATAATTATTTCAGATTTTTCAAGTTGCTCAAGATTATTTACACCTATAAAGGAAGATCCATTTTCAAATAAAATAGGTGCTACATTGAAATCATCTTTAAATAGGTCCGTGAGATAAAACTCTCCAGATTTATTTTCAGACCCTATTGAGTAAAGGTGCTCTAGAATGAAAGATGTTTTTAAGACATACATTCCCGAGTTGACCTCTTGAACTTTTCTCTCCTCTTCATTAGCGTCTTTTTCTTCAACAATATGAAATCCCTTAGAGCCAGACCTAAGGATTCGTCCATACCCTTTTGGATTACTCACTTCAAACGTTGCTGCTACACCATCTAAGTTATTTGACTTTATTTCATTATAAAGATGCTCTAGAGCTTCACTCTCTATTAAAGGAGTATCAGCACACATAACTAGAGTATATTCACAGTTTCTAGCGTCTTCTATTTGATCAAAGTAACACTTTAGCGCATGTGCAGTACCAAGCTGTTCTGCTTGAAATGCGTATGAAATCTTATGATTTTTATAATTTTCATTAATATAGTCTTCAACTAAATCTTTGCCATGACCTGTCACAAGTCCAGTAAAAGACTTTGATTCAGCAACTTTATCCATCATCTTTATACTTTGACTCAAAGGATAATCGACTAAGCATTTACCAAGAAAAGGAGCCAGTGGCTTAGGGAGACTTAAATTCATTCTAGTTCCCGCTCCAGCGGAAAGAATTACCGTACCAACTTCATATTTCATAAACATCCTTTATCTATAATAAAAACGAGACTGAAATGATCGCATATTTGAAACAACCGATCAATTCACATTAATACAGAATCTAAGTAACCTATTATTGGTCAATACCTGAGTAAGTTACTTAAATGATTCAAAAAAATATACCAAAGATTATAAAAAGTTTAAAGACTTAGACAAATATTCCCGATGACCTATGTGAAAGAAGTAAGGTTACAAAAAAAGACCATCTGAAGGAGAATATATGGTTACTAATTACGAGGGCGACAACATTGAGTTCAAAGAGGAACTTCCCCTCCTACCGATTAGAGATATAGTCGTTTATCCATTTATGATTCTTCCACTATTTGTGGGAAGAGAATCATCAATTCAGGCGGTAGAACACGCTCTAAATAAAACAGATAGATTAATTCTTCTAGCGAGTCAGAAAGATATTACTGCTGAAGCACCAGAGCCATCTGAAATTTTTGAGCTTGGTACTGTTGCAATGATCATGAGAATGAGAAAGCTTCCAGACGGTAGAATTAAAATTCTAGTACAAGGACTTTCAAAAGCACGTATTGTTAACTTCGATAAGACAGAGCCATTCTTTGTAACAAAAGTTGCAAAAGTTGAAGACGTTGCTGTTGAGTCAGGAGCTGTTGCAGTTAATGCTTTAATGAGAAATATTAGAGAGCAACTTGAAAGAGTTATTACTCTTGGAAAAGTTCTTTCTCCAGATATTTTAATGGTACTTGAAGACATTCAAGATCCAGGTCGCTTAGCAGACCTTGTTGCTTCCAACCTAAATCTCCATGTTGGTGAAGCACAAATGATTCTAGAAGTTCTAGATCCTATCGAAAGACTGCATAAAATAAATGACATTCTTTCTAGAGAGCTTGAAATACTAGCAATGCAACAAAAGATTAAGCATGTTGCTAAAGATGAAATTAATAAATCACAAAAAGAATATTTTTTAAGAGAACAGATCAAGGCCATTAAAAGTGAACTTGGTGACGAGGCTGCAGAACAGCCAGAAGACGAGTTCGAAGAGTTTAGAAATAAGATTGCTGCTTGTAAAATGCCAGAAGAGGCCGAAAAAGAAGCAACAAAGCAACTTGTAAGACTTGAAAAAATGCACCCAGATTCTTCAGAGTCAAGTATCCTTAGATCTTACCTAGAATGGTTAACAGATCTACCATGGTCAGCAAGTTCTGATGAGATATATGATCTAGCAGAAGCACAAGCAATACTTGATGAGGACCACTTTGACCTTAAAAAAGTTAAAGAAAGAATTTTAGAATACCTTGCAGTAAGAAAGTTAAAAGAAGGTCAAATGAAAGGACCTATCCTTTGCTTCTCAGGACCTCCAGGTGTGGGAAAGACTTCTCTAGGAAAGTCTATTGCCAAAGCTACAGGTAGAGAGTTTATAAGAATTTCTCTTGGTGGTGTAAAAGACGAAGCTGAGATTAGAGGACATAGAAGAACTTACGTAGGCTCAATGCCTGGTAGATTTATTCAGGCCCTAAAGCAAGCGAAAACAAATAATCCAGTAATTCTATTAGATGAAGTAGATAAACTAGGTGGAGACTTTAAAGGTGATCCATCAAGTGCATTACTAGAAGTTTTAGATCCTGAACAAAATATGAATTTCAGAGATCACTATCTAAATGTTCCATTTGATCTATCAAATGTAATGTTTATAGCAACATCAAATGTACTAGAGAATATCCCAGGACCTCTTAGAGATAGAATGGAAGTTTTAAATCTTTCTGGATACACACAGGAAGAGAAAGTTGCCATCACTAAGAAGTACTTAATTCCAAAGCAGATGACTGAAAATGGTATTACAAATGATCATATTGAATTCACTGATGAAGGTGTTCAAACAGTCATAAAGAACTTCACTTCTGAAGCTGGACTAAGAAATCTAGAAAGAAGAATTGGAGCACTATGTAGAAAAGTTGCTACAAAAATTGCCAAAGGCGAAGTAACTAAAACACAAATTATTCCTAACGAAGTTGAAACACTTCTAGGACCTCCAATCTATACTAAAGAGGACGAGAAAGAATTTGATGAAGTTGGCGTTGCAACAGGTCTTGCATGGACAGCGCATGGTGGAGAGATTCTTTATATAGAATCAACCAAAATGAAAGGTAAGGGCCTGACTCTTACAGGTCAACTTGGTGATGTTATGAAAGAATCTGCTCAAACAGCAATTGGATATATCAGAAGTAGAGCGTCTGAATTACATGTAGATGAAGCAGCATTCGATGAGAATGAAATTCATATTCACCTACCAGCAGGAGCGACACCTAAAGATGGACCAAGTGCCGGTATTACTCTAGCAACAACAATAGTCTCTCTACTAACAGATATGCCTATCAGAAAAGATGTGGCCATGACTGGTGAGATTACACTTACAGGGAAAGTTCTCCCTATTGGTGGACTAAAAGAGAAGGCCTTAGCAGCTATGAGAATGAATATTAAAACAATAATCATTCCATGGAAGAACAAGAAAGACTTAATTGATATTCCTGAGGAATACAGAGCAAAGTTAAACTTTGTTCCAGTTAAGACAATCGATGAAGTTCTTGAGGTTGCCCTTGTTGGATGGAAAAATAAAGCTGAAAAACCAAAACGGAAACAAAATAAAAATACATTACCGCCAGTTGCGGCATAATTTTAAAGGGAGCTTTTAGCTCCCTTTTTTTATGGTACAATTGTTAAAAAAAACACATGGATTAGTGATTTATGAGCAATACAAGAAATGAAGATCTTAAAATTGTCGTGGTAGATGACTCCGACTTTTCACGAAACTCTCTTATCGAAATTCTAGAAAAAAATGGTTTTACTGTTGTTGGGCAAGCATCAAGTGCAAATGAAGCGGTTCCTCTCCTTGGAACTGGAGCCAATTTATTTCTAATCGATATTGTGATGCCTGAAGTCAGTGGAATAGAACTGTCAAAAATCATCTCAGAAAATTCAAAAGATGCAAAAATAATAATGATGTCTTCACTTAATATGGAAAGTATTATAATTGAATCTATCTCAAATGGAGCTGTTGATTTTTTAACTAAGCCATTTGGAGAGAAAGATTTAATTAGATCAATTGAAAAAATAGAAATTGAAATGGAAAAGGATATTTAAAATGTTTTTTATGTTTAAGTTTTTTCTTTATTTCTCAATTAGCTTTGTCATCCTATCATTTCCGTTAGCAGACAAGCCCATATTTGAGCATATGAACCAATTTACACAGCCATATACAGCTAATATTTATAAGTCTGTTAAATCAAACTTTAACTCTGGTATCGAGCAAGGTTCACAGATAGGAAAAGATTTGTTTTCAAATACTTCTGCTAAAAAGATCGACCAGGTTAAGACAAAGTACTCATCTGTAAAAAAATCAATGAAGCAAATTGAAGCCGATATAGAAAAAAATCATGATAATTTTACGGTAGAAGAAAAAGAGCTTTTAAGAAGTGTCCTAAAAAAAGCCGAGTCATATTAACTCGGCCTTTATTATTACACATGGAT
>NZ_JBFGYP010000080.1:0-13349 GCF_041587335.1 Halobacteriovorax sp. | reverse complement strand
CCAAGTATAATAGAGAATAAAAATATCACAGTAGAATATAAGATTTCAGACCATAACTTATTCTTCAAAGGCCTTGAGCAACAAATTACACAGATTATTATTAATTTAATGATGAACTCAGCACAGGCCATTCAAGGACTTGAAGACTCTTGGATAAGTGTAGAACTTCTAAAAAGTAACAACCATGTCGTCTTTAGAGTTACTGACTCTGGGGTCGGAATTTCCCAAGAGTTTCAAGATAAACTTATGGATCCATTCTTTACGACTAAAGAGGTAGGAAAAGGAACCGGACTAGGTCTTAGTATTTCTAAGAAAATTGCTCATTTTCATGACGGAGACCTTAAGCTCATAACAAAGGCAAACAACACTACTTTTGAACTATCAATACCTCTAATCACCGAAGAAAATAAAGAGAATACTTAATTAGAAGAGTCTAAATAAGTATAGCTTCTTAAGCAGTCCTCATAAAAATCTACAAGCTTTACTCCACGGCGAGGTTGAATCTTACCTCTTGAGACTTCCCTATCAACGACTTTCTTTAAAGAATAGGCCATATACTGAGGGTTGTACTGCATAGTAGCGAGCACTTTAGCACAGGACTGACCTTTAATGACTTCCTCAATGTAAAAACCACTTTCATCTTCTTCATCTTTAAATACATGAACTTCATTTAATCGACCAAAGAGATTATGCATATCTCCCATCACATCCTGATAAGCACCAGTTAAGAATATTCCAACATAGTAATCATCTTCGTTGAGTTCATGAACTGGAAAAGTAGTTCTATGTCCTTGCTCATCAATAAACTTATCGATCTTTCCATCACTGTCACAAGTAATATCAGCAATAGAACAATTTACAGTCGGCTTCTCATGTAATCTTTTAATTGGAACAACAGGTAGAACTTGGCCAATGGCCCAGCTATCAGCCGCTGATTGAAATACAGAAAAGTTACAAAGATACTTTGCAGCAGTATCATCAACAAGTGACTGTAATTCTTCAGGGACTTTCTCAGAGCTCTCTAAACGCTTAGTAATAAAGTTTAGTACTCGAGTATAGATTGTTTCAATCTTTGCCCTTTCTTCAAGTGAGAGAATACCAAGTTTAAAAGCATTTAATGCATTTTCCTTCAGTTGAATCACATCATTGTAAGACTCTTGTAGGCTTTCTTTAGAGTGTAGCTCTTCCTCAAGTTCTCTCATATTAGTAACAAGTATATGCTCACCAGTAACTTTCTTCGTATTATAATCTGAGGTTGCATCAATCTTTCCAATTACATTTGTTACAACACAAGAGTGATGTGCAGTCACTGCACGCCCTGATTCAGTAACAATATTTGGATGAGTAACTCCTTCTAAATCACAAATTTGTTTCAAGCTATGAATTACATCTGATACATATTCGCTAAGTGAATAATTTGTAGAAGAGTCATTAATTGTTCTAGTTCCGTCGTAGTCGACACCTAGTCCACCACCAATATCGAAGTACTCAATAGGAACTCCTGCTTGAACAAGCTTGGCGTATATTCTTCCACCTTCACTAATGGCCTCTTTAAAAGATCTAATCTCGGGGATCTGAGAGCCTATATGAAAATGGAAGAGCTTGATACAGTCACCTAAACCGCTTTCTCTAAAAAGTTCGACAGCTTGTAATATTTCAGAAACAGACAGACCAAACTTTGCTCTCTCCCCAGATGAACCTGACCATCTTCCACAGCCAGGAACACTCATCTTTCCTCTTAAGCCAATAAGAGGTTCAACACCAAGCTCTTTACTAAGACGAATGATTTTTGCAATTTCAGAGAATTTTTCAATAACAATAATTATCTTTCTTCCAACTTCTCTTCCAAGAAGTGCAAGTTTCATATAATCATCATCTTTATATCCATTGAGGATTGTAAGAGATTTCTTACTATCATTCATTGCGAGAACGGCTAAAAGCTCAGGTTTGCTTCCTGCCTCTAGTCCGTAGTCATACTTTACACCCGCGTCGACGATCTCTTCAACAACTTCCCTCATTTGATTTACCTTTATAGGGTAAACACCATAGTAACGACCTTCGTAATCATATTCTTCAATAGTTTCTCTAAATACTTTATTAATTAACTTTACTCTAGAGCGTAGAATATCGTGAAAACGAATCACTGCGGGGAATTTCACTCCCTGATCTTTCATCTCTTCGATCACTGATGCAATATCAAACTCTCCAGACTTCTTAGACTCAGTTCTAACTGTTAAGTTCCCAAGAGAATTCACAGAAAAGTATCCCTCTCCCCACTGATTAATCTTATATAGCTTTTTTGAATCGTTAATCGTCCACTTAGTCATATTATTTCCTAATTGAGAGCTATTAAAAGTTCTCGTACTATTTTTGCTGCAAAAACATCACTATTTCCAGTAGGGTCAATCACAGGAGATAGCTCAACAACATCACAACCTACAAAGTTCTTTTCCATCAAAATTTTAACAAATGATATAAACGAATGGAAATCTTCTCCGCCCGGCTCCGGAGTTCCAGTACCAGGAAAAAAGCTTGGATCAAAATAATCTAAATCAAAAGTTAAATACACTGGCCTGTTCTTATCTATATCTTTTACAGATTCTAGAAACTCATTTCTTGAAAGCTTTATCGTTCCATTATCATGCATCCACTTAAATTCTTCTTTTGTTCCAGAACGAATTCCATATTGAATTAGCTCATGCCCATCTTTAAAGTGATCAAGAGCACGTCTAATAATTGAAGCATGAGAATAGTGATGTCCAAGATAGCCATCTCGAAGATCAGCATGCGCATCTAGATGAATAACAACAAGGTCTTCGTATTGATCAAGATAAGTCTTAAGAGGAGCGAAGCTTATTGAATGCTCTCCCCCTAAAGTTAAAGTTTTAACATTATTTTTCTTTAAATCTATATCTGAGAAAATTTCAAAATATTCATCAGTCGCCATCTTCCAATTTAAGTCAGCATCATCAGAATTTCCTACATTAAGATTTCCTAAGTCGTAGAAGTGATTAATTTCATCCGTTCCAACTTTTAAATACGGAGAATAATCCTCTATTCCATCACTAATAAATCTTAGTGCATCAGGACCCTCTTTCGTTCCTTTCCTAAAACATGCAGTTCCATCAAACCCAAATCCAATGATATGAGTTGCATTTGAATAGACCTCATTTGTTGCAATTGAATTGAGGTAATACTCACTTGGTGCAAGTAACTTGGGTATTGATTTTTTTATGATTTCTTGCTTCAAAAGAGAGCTCCTCTCAACTTAAACTCTAATATAAATTAGTAGCTTCTTGATTAATCTAGACTCTAAATTCCGTCAAGAGAAATAGCGGAAGTAGCTAAAAACACAATGGAAATAAGTAAGTTTTTCAGTATCGAAAAATACTAATGTGTCGTGTTTTCCCCTTCTGCCGTAGGTAGCTTCGCGACCTCAACTTCTTTTTTCATGTCATGAAGAATTGCTGAGTGAATTGCCTTTTTAAACTTTGCCCAGTACTTCTTATGATTTCTATTATCAGAAGTTGGCAACTCTAGAGTATAGGTAGGAATATTTCTTTCATTACCCGCATAGTTTCCGAGACTTCCTGGGAAGAAAGGATAGTTTTTGATTTTATAATCATTAGACATTTTACTCATTCGAACAAGTAACTCTTGAGCATTTGGTGCCAGTAAAGGGTCCCCATGGTCATGATTAGACCTAAAATCAGGTCCATCATAGTCTAAGATAGTTAGAGGAGCATGCACTGTAATTATCTTGGAAGGCCTATATCTCTTGATTAAATTAACCTGAAAATATGTTTCTTGCTCACTTAGTGCCTTAGGACCAGGGTATCTTCTCTTATCACTCCTATACCTTGATTTCCAAAGTCTAAGGGCGTCCTTATTCCAATCTCTTGTAGGGAAGTTTCTATTAACATCTACTCCTCTTGCATTTGTACGAGTAGGACGTCTCTTAAAAAAAGAGTCTGGAGTCACGATGGGCGCAATAGCAACGAGTTTATTCTTTAGCTCCTCATGACCAGGGATATGACCTTTCATCACTTTCTCCATGTGATGAATAATATCAAAACAAAACTTAATTGGAGTTATTTCATCTCCATGAACCCCACAAAGAATTAATGTCATATCTTTAGGAGTTGAAGTTTTCTGTAATTCTTCACTTCCGTACACAGTCCAAATCAGTGGGTCACCTAGAAAAGACTTCCTAACATTTTTCCACTTTATATTCTTACAACGGCTTCTCCCCCATCCCCAGTGTCTGAACTTACGTTCTACCTTGTCGCAGTATTTAGAAACAGTTGGGTTTTGAGGAATTTTTCCCCATAGAGGGAGTTTTGGAGTAATTTCTTTAGGAATATCGACGACAATCTTCTTAACTTCAACTGGAGCTTTAGGCTCTTCTTTAAAGGGCTTAAACTTTTCAAGATAAGCACATCCCGAAAGTAGGCTAACCAATATAAAAGTAATATAAACTCTTGTCATTTTCTTCTCGATTCTTGTGTTAAAATATATGAATATTATAACCTTTTAATAACACTAAAAATACCCTTTTTGGGGAGCTTAGCTATGAAAATACTAGTTATTTCTAAGAATAGTCAACTTTATTCAAGCCAAAGAATTATTGCAGAAGCTCAAGAATTAGGCTTAGATACCAAGCACTTAGATATTTACGAATCGAGTCATTGGAGTGAAAACGAGCGAAGTTCGTCAACAGTCGTATTCAACAGATACTCTGGAATACTCTATGATGACTATGATCTGCAGCTTTGTCAGTCTTGGAAAAACAATGGAGCACTAATACTAAATCCCATTGATGAGCTTCAAACATTCAGAGATAAGCTATCTACTCACATATTTTTAAATAACCTAGAAGTAAGCTGTATACCTACAAGGGCCATAAGAGGAAACGTTACGAGAGAGTCTCTAGATAACTTTATTGATTTCGCCTCAGACCCATCAATACACGAAGACGAATATATCATTAAGCCAACCAGGAGCAATAAAGGCCTAGGAATGAGCCTTTGTCGAGGAATTGATTCTCTTTATACTCAACTAGAGAGCTACTATCACTTTAAGGATCAGCGTTTCATTATTCAGCCAAGAATGAAGGGAATTAGAGAGTATAGAATATTCTTTATTGATCAAACAATAATAGGTGCCTTTGAAAAACACTCAAAGAGACAAGATGAATTTAGGCTAAACGCAGAAAGAAGTGAATGCTTTGCTATAAACCCAGAAGACTTAAGTGATGAGCTTATTAGCTTCTTTAAAGTCATCAGAAGAAATACAAATTTATTCTATGGTGGTATTGATATTTTAGAGACAGAAAAGCAGCACTATTTACTCGAAGTGAACCCTTGTCCAGGCTTTGAGGCTCTTGAAAAGGTCTGCAATGTAAATGTTGCCAAGGAGTTAATAACTAGAGTGCATCAAAATATTGTAAATTAAAGTATAAAATCAAATAGGTTTGAAGGTCCCTTTAGTAGGTAATAGAGAACCTTCTTACCAAAACCAACTCTATGAAAAAGTGACTCATCTATAGAGTCTGGATCGTTTAAAAGATCAGACTTTGTTAAAAGCTTTGAGTCTCTCTGCCTCTGTTCGATATCTTCTTTAAGAGCTCTAGCTAAGTTCTTATCCCCATCACAAAAGAAGGCCAGCTCTGCTGAAAAATTATAGCTTCTTGGATCAAAGTTGAACGAACCTATCATAATTGAATCATCATCAAAAACGGCAGACTTAGCATGAGTCCCCCAACGAGATGATTGAACCTGATCATCAATAGTTTCGTACTGAGTTTGAGTATCTCCAGCGTAAAGATGAATATTCATTCCACTACTTAGCCAGTCTTTTGCTATAGAATTAAAAGCTGCTGAAACATATATAGCATCAGTACTATAGAGGTAATTTGTGAGTAGTGATGTTTTCACTCCCCTCTTCAAAGCATTTTTTAAAGTATTTTCAGTCTCGTTATTTACAATAAAGTAAGGGCTTTCAATTTGGATAGACTCTTTAGAATTCTGTATTCTTTTGTATATCTCTTTCTTTAAAATACGCGCAGTCTTACCAGTATCATGCGACATAGGTCTATCAGAAACAAAGCTACCACTTGAACATGTTCCATAATACTGATTAGGAGCCTGCATTAGAGATATATATCGAACTTCATCTCTTAAATTATATTTTTCATTTTCTAGATTCACAAAATCAAGAGCAAACTTAACATTTTCCTTCCATACTCTTAGGTCATTTTCAAATTGAATAAGCCTTCTAGAGCTTCCTCTAGAGCCTCTCATATATTTTAAGTCTTTTCTATTTGGCTTCTTATCTCTTTTGACAGCTACTGACTCTTTAGAGGTCCAAATACTTTCAAAACTCAATGCTACAGCATCAACTAAGTCACCTTCTAACCATATATCTCGATCAACAAAGTTATATGCATGACTTAAATCAAAGTATTCATCCCCTATATTTCTTCCACCAATAATTGTTTCTTTCTTATCAATCGTCAGAGACTTTTTATGATTTCTCCATTGGGCCTCTACAACTCTATATAGTGGTGTTGGATTATAATATTTTATTTCAATATTCTCTTTTCTTAGCTCATGAGCAATGAAGAAGTTGATCCCTTTTGAACCGATAAATTTATCAATTAGAAGCCTAACCTTCACACCTTCGCGGGCCTTTTTAATAAGAGCGTGAATTAGGATCTGTCCAGAGTCGTCTGCGCGCCAAATAAATGTCTCTAAATCGATAGTTTTCTTGGCCTTCTCAATTAACTCGACTCTTTTTTCAAGAGCACTATAGCCGTCATTTAATATTTGAATTTGTTGAGGGCTCTCAGATTGAACATCAAAGTCACTATCACTAAGATTTAGTCCTCCATCACTTGCATGTGAGAAGCCGCAAGAAATAGAGCACATTAATAAAATTTTAGAAATTTTTGATAAAAGCATGAGAAGACTTCTATCAAAACGACACAGCGCACACAATAAGCACTGAAAAGGTTACATTGTATAACCCAATGCAATATCAGTAATTTATTCAGACATCAAAGGAAAGTTTGACCTACCCAACTTTATCGTAGTATAATAAAACAACTGTTAAGCTTATCGAAGAATTCTCCGATAAGTTAACAGGAATTTAACGGGTAGAAGACTATGTATATATGCATCTGCAAAGGCATTACAGAAGAACAGCTAGAACAGGCCATAAAGCCTGACTCTAAGCCTACGGACATCCTAAAGGACCTAGGGGTTGGTGATAGCTGTGGAATATGCCTAATTGATGCAATTGAGAAGATGTCTCTTAAGAAATCTGTAAGTCTACAGGAAAATAAAAAGAAATAACTCCATTGCCCCCCTCACTCTCATTCTCTATAATATCAGTATAAATTATTAACTAATTAAAGGAATCCATATGAAAGGTGACAAAGAAATTATTGAGGCATTAAATTGCGTCTTAGCAAACGAACTCACTGCGATTAACCAATACTTTCTTCATGCAAGAATGCTTGAAGACTGGGGCCTAGAGAAGCTAGGTAAACTAGAGTATGATGCATCTATTGATGAAATGAAGCATGCTGACCAAATTATTAAAAGAATTCTCTTCCTAGAGGGGCTACCAAACCTTCAAAAACTAAATAGAATTAAAGTAGGTCAAAATATCGAAGAGCTTATCGCTTCTGACCTAGAGGTTGAATACAAGGCCGTTCCTGAGCTAAGAGAATTCATTTCTCTATGTGAAAAGAAGCAGGACTATGTAACAAGAGATATCCTTAAGGGAATTCTAGATAGTGAAGAAGAGCATATTGACTGGCTTGAAACACAACAGGGCTTAATTGAGAAAGTTGGTGTTCAAAACTTTATTCAGTCTCAAATTTCAGAATAATTAAAATGATAAGAGGTGGTAGCACCACCTCTTATATATGAGCTTAGTATTCGTCTGTAATACTAACTTTGAAAGTAACTTTTCTCGTTTCAATCAATTGCATTTCTGCGTTAAAGAATAAGATATTTGCAAGAGTTTCATCCGTCCCAATCATTAAGAGATCATCATTTGTTTGGAAGATATTCATAGCTGTAACTAACTTTATAGAATCAACAATGTCCGCTTCAAATTCATCGCTCTCAATAAGCCCACTCTCTTTAAAAGTCGTGAAAACTTTTACATATCTAGCGTCATCAGGAGCATTTAAAGTGTAAGATTCCACAGAACAACCACCACCATGACCCGGGATGATACAAGTAAAGTTCACAGGAACTACGCTTGTAACTAGCTGGATTGTTGTAGCACTTACTGAAAATGGTAATAAAAATAGAATTGAAAGTACAAGATTCTTCATTTACTTCTCCAAGAAAGGTTTTTCACAAAATATGTGAAATCAAATATCGCACTTAATCAATTGTGTAAAGACGTAAATAGAAGAAATGAATTATGAGAATTACCTCTCACCAAATAAGTGAGAGGTTAACAAGCTTTAGCCCTATATATTTTCGTTAGGCTTCTTTAGAAGTGACACTAAAATAATAGGAAGAATTAAAAAAGCAGACCCAATAAAATAAGGAGAGCTAGAACCATACTTCCAGTAGATGATTGATGCGATAATAGGACCTATAACTCTTGCTAAAGCTCCTAGAGATCTAAAGATACCAATACTATGTCCTTGCTGATTAGCAGGAGTGTAGAGGGAAACTAATGATGTTAGACAAGGTATCGCCATACTTGAACCAGTTGCTAAAAAGAAAAGACCTACATAAAGTAGTAAGCTTGTTTCAGCAAAACCAATAGCGATTAGACCTGGAACTAAACAAATCAGTCCCATTAGAGCAACTTTCCTCTCTCCTAACTCACCTGCTTTTCTCCTTACAAATCCACCTTGTACAAGAGCAATCACAAAGCCTATAAAAATAAACATATAAGCATTATCCATAGGAGAATAGGCTAATCTCTCAACAGCTAAGAATGTTAATGTAAACTCCATCCCAGAAAAGGCCATTAAGAAAAGAAAGTGACCAAAGTTTGTGATATTCACTCCCTCATATGGAAGTGGCTTAAAAAGTTGTAATGGATTGAAAGTTCTCTCACTTGTGTGAACCTTTCCACGCTTCTCTTCTGGTAGAGACTCTTTAAAGTTCTTAGCAAGAAAGTATAAGTTAAATGCACTTAGAACAAATGCAATCGCTGCTGACATAGAGAATGGATTCACACCATATTGAGCAAGACTTGGGTAAATTGATGTTAAGTCTACTAAAGACATAATTCCACCCATTGCTGGACCTATAATAAATCCAAGAGCAAAGGCTATTCCTATTGTCGCCATACCTTTTGAGCGATTATTCTTAGAAGTAACATCGGCAACTACAGCAGTAGCAGTTGAAATATTACCTCCCATAATACCGCCTATAAATCTAGCAAGTATTAAAGTTGTAAATGAACCTGAGAAGAACCACATAACGTAACTAAGGGCCAATCCAAAAACTGAAACAAGTAATACGGGCTTTCTACCAATTCGATCAGAAATCCTTCCCCATACTGGAGCTGCAATGAATTGAAGGAATGAATACAGTGCACCTAAGGCCCCTCCAAAGAGGACGATAGATGAAAGCTTTCCAGCTCCACCAGTTGCAGTAAGAGTTTCAATCCCACTGAAGATTAAATTTAAAAAGTAATTATCTCCATCAACTTTAATATAATGTTTAGCTAAAGCAGGAAACAGAGGAAAGATAATTGAAAAACCAACTAGGTCTAAAAATAATGTTAAGAAAACTATCTTTAGTGAGCTCTTAGCATTATCGCTTAAAGGCTCAGACTTCATTGTTGGTACTTCCATACTTTTATAATCCTCTTTTTTCATATAATAGAAATCATTACTTTTTACTTCTGCTGATGCTTCACATTGATTTTCAATAAATTTAGAAAAATCCTCGCACCACTTATCATCATCATTTAAGCACTCTATAAATTGAACTTTACCACCAAGCTCATGGGCCTCTTCAGCAAGTTCTGTTGCAATCTCATCCGTTGTCTCTAAGCAATCGGCTACAAAACTTGGACAATAAACTGCTATATTCTTATCTCCATTCTTAATCTGCTCTTCCATTACATCTTCAGTGTAAGGAGTAAGCCATTCTTCTGACCCAAATCGAGATTGGAATGTAATTAGAATATTCTCAGGAGCAATTTCCGTTACTCTTTCTTTAATTAAGAAATAAGTTTCAAAACAATGCTTATAGTAGATATCATTTTTGTAGATCACTCTTCTTTTAGGAATCCCATGAAACGAGATAATTAACTTATCGCTTATATCTCCAGAGTCTTTAAATCCTTTAAGAAATTTATCAATCTGAATAACAGAGTTATCTATGAATGCAGCAGATCTATGAAAGTTTGTTAAAAACTTAAATGGAGGTATTTGAACCTTAGTTTTAAGAACTCCAAAGAACCCATCCATACCAGAAGCGATCGTACTTTCAGAATACTGAGGAAACATAGGAACAATGAGTAACTCAGTTGCAGCTTCACTAGCGTCTTTTTCAACATCCCTTTCCCAGTCGTTCCAAACATCTGCAACAGTAGGAGTAGACAATAGAAAAGCATGATTAACTTCAACTTTATCTGTTTGAAGTTTATCTCTCACCTTATCTGTAAATGAAATAGTATTATCGATTAATGGAAAACTACTCCCATTCCATATCCTAGAATAAAGCTTAGCTGACCTCGCTGGCCTAAATGGTATAACAAAGAGATTGAGTATAATCTTCCAAACTAATGGATTGATATCAACAACTCTTGGATCTCCTAAGAACTCCTTTAAGAAGGTTCTAACATCTTTTACTTTGGGTGATTTTGGAGAGCCTAACTGAACAAAAACCACTTTGGTTCTTCTGTGTCCTAAAGCATCTGCAGGGCCTAAAAAATTTTTCGTTTTATCTGTCATATTTTCACATCTTTTTGACTATTTAGAGCGCATAATGTACCTGATTTATACGATAAGGGGAAGAGCAGATGGCAAAAGTTAAAACAAAGAAGAAGGTAGTTAAAAAGAACAAAGGACGCGACGCAAAAGAACTTGAGAACTTTAAGCTAGGCGAGGCCGAAACTAAGTACTCTATGACTTATGCTCCCGAAGCACTAGAGGCCTTCGACAATAAGAATCCAGCGAGTGATGCGTGGACTACATTTCTATGTACAGAATTCACAAGCCTTTGCCCTAAAACAGCACAGCCAGACTTTGCAAGAATCTATATAAACTATATCGCAGATAAGAAGATGGTTGAAAGTAAGTCTTTGAAATTATACTTATTTAGCTTTAGAAACCATGGTGACTTTCACGAAGACTGCATACAAAAAATCTGTAATGACCTAGCAAAACTTATGAAACCAAAGTATATTGAGGTTATAGGAGAATTTACTCCAAGAGGTGGAATTGCGATTTACCCATACTCTAGTTACTCAAATAGTAAGCCGTTGTATAAGAGTATTAAAGCGAAGAGATTTGCTGAGTATTCTCCAGGAAAATACACAATGGATATGTCTAAAATATATTAGACTAAGGATAAAAGCATGGGATTTGGTGTAGGTGAAAGTTTAGTCATTTTAGCAGTAGTTCTTCTACTATTTGGTGGAAAGAGACTCCCTCAACTTGGAAGCTCTTTAGGAAAGGCCATTCAAAACTTTAAAAAAGGTATGGATGAAAACGACACTGATGATGCCAAAAAAGATGAGGATAAAAAAATTACGAAATAGACCCTAAAATACTCTCTAGTGTTTTTAAAACTAGAGGGTCGTCTTTCTTTGCATTCTCCATCTCCTCGAATAACTTATAACAAACTTCTTCATAACTTTTCTCAACACCTTTTTCTTTGAGTAAAATTAAAATATAGCGAATAGTCCTATCAATTAATTTATTATTACTAGGTCTAACCCAAGTCATAATATTACTCTCATAACGACCAAGTCTTCCCATAACTAAGGTTGAGTGTGTATTTAACAGTATTTTAAGAATGAGATGAATTGAAAGTAAGTCATACTCTTCAAAGTCAATAACCTCAGCATGCTCCATTAAACTTAGCTTTAATCTATTATCTTCTAAAGAGATGTTAAATTTAAATTGTTCTCCGGAACAATAACTAGATCTCTTACTAAAAGAAGTAGATGAAATATCAAAGCGATATAATCTATCTAACGCTGTTAAGGCCCTAGTATCTTCCCACTCCAAAGACCTAGGTTTTCTTCCCAGTAATGCACTCCAGGCCTTCTTAGCTCCCTCTTCTCCAACAAGAGAGAGATAACATAGGGAGTATACATCGGGAGTATCTTTATCATTTTCCTCAAAAGGAATTAAGCTAAATGTAGGAGATCTCTCAGTAGTATCCGTTAGAACACTAATTCCAAGAGCGGCATCAGTTAAGTATACAACCCCCCCATTACTCTTATAAATATCACTTTCACTTACTATAAATTTTTTTAAAATATTTAAATCTATTGATTCAAGCTTATGCTTTAACTTTAAAACCCATTCTTGATTTAGGCCAAAGATAGCTTGTCCAGTGACAAGCATTAAGATTGTACTGGCCTGCATTCTAGTGCTTCCAGTCAGAACCATCTCACCAGTAGATAAGTTTAATTTTTTTATTCCTGGATTTTCTAAAACTTTTTTAGAGCGCTCTACAGCAGAGCTTAATATGCTATCAGTATTGCAGTAGAGAAAATATGGAGGTTTACTTGAGACTTTACTTGCGGCCTCAACAGCACCAATAACAAATGGGGTTTCACCCCCTTCAGTAATAGCAATGAGTAAGTCACTTTCACAAAATCCTAAATCACTTAGTTGCCTCTCTCCGTAGTCAGGATGATCCTCAAAATTTTCAATCGAATGAATAAGAGCAACATCACCGCCGGCCATAAAAGAGAGGACCCTACCTTTATGAGCACCACTTTTATTCCAAATTGTTTCAAGAGCTAGAGATAGCCTTCCAGTTGCCCCACATCCACAGAGAAAAACCCTCCCTCCTTCAGAGAGAACCTCTTGAACATCTAGTGAGAATTGATTTATTTCTTTTTGCTTAAATAAAGCTGTATCAATAAGGTCTAACTCGATTTCTTTTACTGCAGAGAGCGCAAGCTCAAGACTATTTTTGGATAAATCTGAAAGGCCAATAGTTTTAGGATGCTGTTTTTCAGTAGCGAGCTCACCCAACTTAAATTGATGAGAAACTTCTAAGAAACTTTGTGCTTTAATTTTGTGAGACATATTAGCTTTCGCTCAAGGTAGAGTTTACCTTGTTAATGACTTCAGTTAGATCAAAAGGTTTTGAAATAATACCCGCTCCTCCCTTGCT
>NZ_JBFGYP010000079.1:0-13351 GCF_041587335.1 Halobacteriovorax sp. | reverse complement strand
GCAAGAGGAGGGAAGTACCTTTCATATGAAGACTTTATAGAAGTTATTAAATCTTCTTATGCTACAGAGGATGACCTTATTATGACTCCTCATAGAAGAAAAATGATTACAAGCTTTCAGAAAAATTATGAACAACTTTGTATAAAGCTTGCAGAAAATAAAAAACTCACACTAAGCCAAGTATTATTAGAGCTTACTATGCGCTCAAGTATTATTAATAAATACGATAGAGTCACAGGAGATTCTATCTCTACAATAGTGGAAAGAGTCCTTCATAAAAAGCCAAAGATTAAGCCAACTCAGCTTTTTGATTTAGTTCAAGAGTTCTGTGTTTATCAAAACTTTGACCCTAATAAGTCCATAGAAGAACATAGAGAAAAAAGAGTGAAAACAAAGTTTGTTAAAAATATGTTACAGATTGTAAGAGACTTTAGAGAGGGTCTGTGAAGTTAGTTTTTTACTCTGGTGGAGATAGGGACGACAATTTCGATTTAGATCAAATCACTCTGGACTTGACTGGAAAAATGCGACCAAAAATGGCCTTTATTCCTTCGTGGTCATATGAGTCAGAATATGACTTCAAAGAGTTTGTTGATCAGTATTCTCGCCATGGTGTTACTCAATTTTTACACTTTCCAATTGATATTCCATATGACGAAACTCTATTAAAAGAAGTTCTTAAAAGTGATATTATTCATTTAGATGGTGGAAACACATACTACTTTCTTAAACACCTTAGAAAAAGTGGAATGATGAAACATCTAAAAGAGTTTATCCAAAGGGGAGGAGTCTTAACTGGACTTAGTGCTGGTGGGATTTTGATGACTCCAAGAATTTTAACCGCAGGGTTTCCTGAGTTTGATCGAGATGATAATGACGTTAGAATTTCAAACTTCAAATCGATGAATCTCGTTAGGTTTGAATTTTTTCCACATTATAGAAATTCTAAGAGATATGATGATGATCTAATAAGGTATTCCGAGACTTTATCGGTACCTCTTTATGCTCTACCTGATGGTAGTGGGATTATTATTGAGGATCATTCAATTAAATTCCATGGACCTTGTTATTGTTTCTTTCAAGGTAAGAAAATGATTATAAATTCTAGATTACCTCTTAAGAAATACTCTGCTTTTGAAAATGGAATTAATCTGCCTTAAAGGGAAGTCTCTTACTTAGTTCAGGCAGAAGATTGTCTATCTGGTTTTCTTCTTCTGAGATAAAGTTATAGATAGGTGCTCTAAAGCGCTCATCGAAAATAACATGAGCACTATAGGTCTTTGTCGGCTCAAATCCTCTTGAAATTTTGTGTTCGCCCTGCGCTCCGGCCTCAAAGGTATCAAGCTTATTGGCAATGGCCATATCTATTCCTTGGTAATAGCATAACTCGAAGTGAAGGTTTCTAAACTCCTCTCTAGCTCCCCAGTACCTTCCATATAGTTTTTTCTCCCCTATAAAATAGAGTGAGGCCGCAATGAGTTTCTCCTCATGGAATGCTCCAATGAGGCGAATAGAGCTTTTCATATGGGTGAAAATATAATTAAAGAACTCATAATTTAAATAGGCGTAAGAATTCTTCTTTGAAATTGTTGAGATATATAATTCAAAGAATGTCGCTGAGTATTTAGTGAGTTTATCTGCAGGGATCTCTCTAATTTCTAGATCTGTCTTTCTTTCTTTTCTTATTTGCTTTGCTTTTCTACTTTTTAGATGAGTAAGGAAATCTTCGAAGTCTTTATATCCTTTATTCTTCCAATGATATTGGAATGAGGCCCTTGTTTTATACTCAAAGGGGAGGAGAGGAAGTTCTTTAGCATCTAAGAAGAGTAGGTGCTTAGAGGACACTCCTAAGCTTTCACTCAGTTTTTGAAGCTCACTCATAAGTTCTGGAATGTATTTTGAATCTGTATATAAGAATGTTCTATTCGTTGCTGGGGTAAAAGGGTTTTGAGCAATGAGTTTTGGATAGTAGTCTTCGCCATATCTTGAATATAGATCTGCCCAGGCCCAATCAAAGATATATTCCCCATAGCTATGGTCTTTTATATATACGACGCATGCTGCTCTTAGGACTGAGTCTTCAGATACTGTTATATAATGAGGGACTTGGCTTCGTTCTAGGCCAATACACTCCGATACTTCTAGTGCTCTATGGAAGTGATATTTGTTAAATATATCATCTGGATGTATAAGTTGGTTCCAGTCACTTTCTTTGATATTATCAATAGAAGAATAAATTTTTACCTGCATGGAGAATCCCTTGAATTCAAAGCTCTCAGATGATTTAAAGCTTATCACCGAAACAACTCTTGGTCATTATAATGGTCGAGCAGAAGCTTTTTGGAATGGTACCAAGGATCATGATGTTTCACAAAATATTGATGCTTTGTTAAGCTCTATTCAAGGCATCGCCCCTTTTAAAATTTTAGATTTTGGGTGTGGACCAGGAAGAGATACTCTGGAGCTTAAAGAGCGTGGCCATCTTCCTACAGGTCTTGATGGCTGTGAAAATTTCACAAAGATGGCAAGAGATCATTCTGGCTGTGAAGTTCTTCATCAAAACTTTTTAGAATTAAATTTAAAAGAAAATTACTTTGATGGAATTTTTGCAAATGCTAGTCTTTTTCATATTCCTAAGTCAGAGTTTCAAAGAGTACTAAAAGATTTAGTTAACTCTCTTAAGAGTGGAGGAGTCTTATTCTCTTCAAATCCTCGTGGGAGTGCTGAAGGCTGGAATGGTGAACGTTGGGCCTATTATATGGAACTAGAAGAGTATGAGGAACACTTAAAAGCCGCTGGGCTTAAGTTAGAGAGTCATTACTATAGACCTAAGGGACTACCTCGAGAGCAGCAACCTTGGATTGCATGTATTGCTCGTAAAAAGTAATTAACTACAATTGATTGTCTTATGAACTGTAGCTATTTTAGGCTACAGTTTTTCACACTTTCTAGCTTCAGATGAAGATCTTTTCACTAAACCTTCTGAGTCAGCTCATTTGCACTATAAAAAATACTTTTAAGTTTGTTGTATTCACTTCGTGTTGATAAGAAGCTACAAATTTAAACATCAGGGAGTAGCAAATGAATAAAGTGTATTTTTTAATTACGTGTATGATTTTTTCTTTAAACTCATTCGCAATGGATATCTCAAATGAGTTATATAACACAGCAAAAGATGCTGTAGAAGCTAAGGCAGATGAAAGAACTGGCGAAGAGAATTATGTCGTTCTATCTGAATTACTTTATAGCAATGATGATGTTTCTGAAGTCGTATTCACTTCTTCGTTCTATACGTCGGTAACTGATTACTCATTTGATGAAGGTGAGCCAGTAATTTACGAGGTCATTTATAATTGTACTGACTTATATTCTTACGTTGTTAAGACAAAAGAAATTAAATACCTAAGTGGTTCTTGCCACTAGTATTGTGATGAATGTGTAGATCTTGTAACCAGTGATCTACACTTTATTTAAATATGAGATTTTCTTGTTAAAATAAATGAAAGTACAGATATTCCTATTAGTGTACTTAGTATCTTTATCCAAATGACTACATTTACATAGATCAGAGTGTAACCAAATAATAAAATGATCATTACAGTAGAGAGTACTTTTGCTCTAGGACGTATGACTTTATTATCTTCCCAGTCCTTGATCATAGGCCCAATTCGAGGTCTTGTTAAAAGCCAATGATGAAGCTTTTTACTACCTTTAGAAAAACAATATGCACTTAATATGAGAAGTGGAGTCGTTGGAAGTAGAGGGAGAAATATCCCAATAACTCCTAGGATTAGAGCAAGTATTCCAAAAGCAATGTATATAGCATTAGCTGTTTTTGTTAGCATTTTGCGCCGGCTTCTTTCTTGCTTTTAAACAAAATCTCATAGGTGCAGGATGACCTTCAATTGTCTTTGAATTATCGTTAGGATCAAGAAAGTCTTCTAGAGACTGACTTGGTGGAGGGCACCAATCTGTAAGCCTCTGTTCTTCAAATGTGAGAGGGGTCGCAGAGATAACTTCAACATCGATTAATTTTGCTTTCTTACACCAATTTATAAAACAACTCAGTGTAGGTACAAAGAAAACATTTCTCATCTTTGCATACCTATCTTCTGGAAAGAGAGCATAGCTATCGTCTCCAGGGATACCAATTGTTTCTATTATTGCCTGACCACCTGGCTTTAGAGCTTCTCTTATGTGAATAAGCTGTTCCAATGGGTGGCGGTGGTGGTAAATGATACCCATAGAGAAAATGACATCAAACATTTCTTTAAATGAATTAAGATGTTCAACACCAAACATTTCAAAGTATAAGTTAGGAACTTGAGCAAAGTGTTGTAAGAATTTAAATTGTGTTTCACACTGAATAACGGGATCTATTCCCAGAAGAAGTTCTGGTTTTTGCTCGGCCATTCTAAAAAGAAAGTACCCGTTATTACATCCAATATCTAAAACAGTTTTATTTTCTAAGTTATCTACATGTTCTTTTAATCTATTCCACTTAAAGTCACTTCTCCATTCAGCATCAATTAGCTCACCATAGAAGTTAAATGGTCCTTTTCTCCAAGGAATTAGCTCTTTAGCTAAAGAGATAATTTCTTCTTTTTGATCTATGCTGACATCATCTTTTGAGCCAATAGTCACAGCATCAGTAGAGAGGTCATTTGTATGAGTTTCAATTTTTGGAAGTCTTGATAGTAATGATTTTAGCTCAGTGTTTGATTTTCTATCAATCCAAGTGTCTCGATCTTTTTTCAAGTCTTGTAGAAACTCGAAGTCAACTTTGTCTTTGTAGGGGGCAAGGTAATCTAGGACCACTATTTAACTCCTAAGTAACAAGCAAAGTTATACCATCTGAAAATCATTTCAACTTTTTTAAATCCGGCCTTCTTCATGAGTTCTACTTGTTTCTCTGGAGTAATAGGGATGAGAACATTTTCAAGAGCTTCTCTCTTTTGAGAGATCTCTAATTCAGAGTAGCCATTTCTTCTTTTGAAATCGTAGTATAGCTCTATAAGTAAATCATTAATCGTGTGTCCAGAGCATTTTATTTTCTCTGTCAGAATAAACATTCCACCCTTATCTAGTGATTTGTATATTTTCTTTAGAAGGTCTGGCCTAGCTGAAGGCTTAATAAATTGTAGAGTGTAGTTCATAATAATCATTCCTGACTTTCTGAAGTTTACATCGGCAATGTCACTACAAATTAATTCTGCAGTATCGACTTTGTTCTTTTTTAGTTTCTGCTGTGCTTTCTCTAACATCGGAGCAGAGTTATCAATACCTATATAGTCTGGAGAGTTCATTTCTCGTTTCTTAAAATGTTTATCCAAAATAGAGATTGTTGTCGCAGTAGAGCAGCCAAGATCATATATGGCCCCACTTTCGTATTTTCTATCTACTAAATCTAAAATAATTCGATGGATCTCATCATAGAAAGGAACGGAACGACTTACCATGTCATCAAAAACTTCTGCAACATCATGGTTAAATTCGAAGCTCTTTATTGAATTCATTTCTTCTGCGAAGAATTTATCTTTTTTCATGGTTTTCTACTAGCATGCAGTCTGAGTTTTGTCTTTTTAAAAAATATTTTTAGAAAAAAATAATTGTCTAGATGCATTGAAGAAAATCGAATACAATCTAAATTACAGTAAGATGGATGTGTATATGGCCAAGTTAGATTTAGAAAACTATGTTGACGCGATGCTTGAAACTTCAAGTGTTGCTGCTCATGATATTGCAGGACAGGTACACGTGATGCAGTTTTGTGTTGAAGAGTTGGGGGAGCATACATCTGTCAAAGGTAAGAAGTTTCTCGATAGACTTGAAAGCAGTATAGACGAACTCACAGATATCATCTCTTTTTATAGGGTGTACTTGCGAAAAGCCGCACTGACTGGCGAGAGTTTAATACCTCATCAGTTCCTTGAGAAGGTTTTAGCTACTTCTAATATTACTTTTTGGAATGAGTTTAAGAAAATTCATTTTAAGACAAATGCTGGTAATGAAGAGTGGAAGTTAAGTGTTCCTTGTGCTGAGGTGCATAGCGTTGTTTTCTCTATTATTGCCATATATTTAGAAGAACTTAAGAAAGGGCAATTAGTTGAGTTTGAAGTAGAACTTGGCCTAAAAAAACTTGACTCTCAATATTGTCAGTTTACACTTAGTAGTAACGTGGCAGTTGATGCTAAATTATTTGAAAGTATAGATATTGCTTCTTCCCCAGGTGCTAAAGTACTTAGGAAGAACCTTGGGCATGAAATATTATTAAGCTCTGAGCTCTATGAGGCAAAAATCACTTCATCTAATGGCAGTTTTGAAATTATATTGAATATGAAGGTATTAGATGAATGATGCGATAAATACAAATAAAACAATTTGGGTACTTGAAGATGACAAAGGTTGTCAGTTTGTTTATGAGCAAACTCTTGATCACCGTTATTCTACAAAGTATTTTGAAAGGTTGGATGAGTTCACTGTAGCTCTTGAGAATACTCCAAGTGAAGAACTTCCTCAGATGATCATTGCGGATTTAATGCTTGGTGATGGAAATTTCTTGAATTTCTTAACAAATTCAAAAGACTCAAATATTTTAAATATACCATTTATAATAGTTTCATCAATTGATGATATAGATGCATTAAGGTTTTGTTTCAAAGAAGGTGCTCTTGATTATTTAACTAAGCCATTTAAGAAAAATGAGCTTCTAGTAAAGATTGAGAATGTTGTTTCAGGTCCTGCAAGACCAAGTCTTTCAAGTTCAGGACTTAAGAAAATAAAAATTGATGGTACTGACATAGATAATCTAACTTCAAAACAAAAGCAGCTACTTTCTTTATTTTTAGACTCTAGAGATAGAACTGTAACAAGAGATGATATTCTTGAAAAAGTTTGGGGAAGAACAAATGTTCACCCTAAGACAGTTGATGTTCATCTTTATAACTTAAGAAGAAAACTACACACTATAGGTTATATGATTAGATCTGAAGGTGGTGGACGATGGGCACTACTTTCTGATCGAGTAGACGCCTAGTATACTCAAGCATTTCTCAATGGGCCAAGTCTTGGCCCTATTTGTTTAACTTAAGTCTAAAGCAAAATATCTCCAAATTGATTATTATTAGAACTACTGTTATCGTCTTTAAATAGAAAAAATTGTATTTAATAAATGAGGAGAGCCCAAATGAGTAAGGTTAAAAAATCCCTTAATGTTGATGGTAAGAAATATAGTTACTTTTCAATCAACGAAGCCAAGGCGCTGGGTCTTAAGAATGTTGATAAACTACCAAAGTCTTTAAAAGTTTTATTAGAGAACCTTCTTAGAAATGAGAATGGGACAAGTGTTACTTGGACTGATGTAGAAGAGCTAAATAAATGGGCAGATACTCAAAAGTCTAATCATGAGATTGCTTACCATCCAGCTCGTGTCGTTATGCAAGACTTTACCGGCGTTCCAGCTGTTGTAGATCTAGCGGCAATGAGAAATGCAATGAATGTTCTTGGAGGTGATGCTCAAAAAATTAACCCTCTTGTTCCTGTTGATCTTGTAATTGATCACTCGGTTCAAGTTGAGCATTTTGGATCAAAGGAAGCATTTGAAAAGAATGTTGAATTAGAATATGAGCGAAATGCTGAAAGATACAATTTTCTAAAGTGGGGACAAAAAGCATTTAATAACTTTAGAGTGGTACCTCCTGGTACAGGAATTATTCACCAAGTAAATCTTGAGTACTTAGCAGATGTTGTTTGGACAAATGATAAAGACGGAGAAACTTTCGCCTACCCAGATACTTGTGTAGGGACAGATTCTCACACCACTATGATAAATGGTCTATCTGTTCTTGGTTGGGGTGTTGGTGGAATTGAAGCTGAGGCCGCTATGCTAGGTCAACCTGTAACAATGCTTATCCCTGATGTTGTTGGCTTTAAATTAAAAGGTAAATTAAATGAAGGTGTAACTGCAACTGACCTTGTATTAAATGTTGTAGAGTCTCTTCGTAAGCACGGAGTCGTTGGAAAGTTTGTGGAGTTCTTTGGACCAGGTATGAGAGCTCTCTCTCTAGCTGATAGAGCAACTATCGCTAATATGGCACCAGAGTACGGAGCTACTTGTGGATTCTTTCCAATTGATGAAAAAACAATTGAGTACATGAGATTTTCTGGAAGAGAAGAAGAGACTGTTGACCTAGTAGAGTCGTATGCAAAAGAACAAGGACTATGGGCCCATGATGGTGAAGTTGATCCTGTATTTACAAGTGTAGTAGAGCTTGACCTCTCAAGTGTTACACCATGTATTTCTGGACCAAAGAGACCACAGGATAAAATTATCCTTGATGGAGCAAATGAAGAATTCATAAATACGATATATCCAAAAACTTTTGGGTATAATCCAAGTGACCTAAATAAAGAATTTGATGTTGAAGGAAAAGATTATAAAATGAAGCATGGTAACGTAGTTGTTGCCGCAATTACTTCATGTACAAATACTTCAAACCCTTCAGTTCTAGTCGCTGCAGGACTTGTTGCCAAGAAAGCAGCCGCCCTTGGACTTAAGACTCAACCATGGGTAAAAACATCATTAGCTCCTGGATCTAAAGTTGTAACTGACTACCTTGTACAGTCAGGACTTCAAGAACACTTAGACACTCTTGGATTCAACCTTGTAGGTTATGGATGTACAACTTGTATTGGAAATACTGGACCGCTTCCAGCACCAATTTCTAAATCAATTAATGATAATGATATTCTCGCAACTTCTGTTCTTTCAGGTAATAGAAACTTTGAAGGAAGAATTTCTCCTGATGTAAAAGCAAACTTCTTAGCTTCACCTCCACTTGTTGTTGCCTATGCAATAGCAGGGAACTTAAATGTAAATGTAGCTAGTGACGCTTTAGCAAAAGATAAGAATGGAAATGATGTTTTTCTTAAAGATATTTGGCCGTCAAACAAAGAAATAGAAGAGGTTGTTTTAAAACATATTACTTCAGATATGTATAAGTCTAGATACTCAAATGTATTTGAAGGTGATGAGCTTTGGAAAAAAGTTAAGTCTCCAGAAGGTGAGCTCTATGACTGGGATGAGAAATCTACTTATATTGCAAACCCAACTTTCTTTGAAAATATTAAAGATGGAACAATTGATAGCTATGAAGTTAAAGATGCTTCTATCCTAGCTCTGATGGGAGACTCAGTAACTACTGATCATATCTCTCCGGCAGGAAATATTACGAAAGAATCTCCTGCAGGTCAGTGGCTACTTGATAGAGGAGTTAAGCAATATGATTTTAACTCTTATGGATCACGCCGTGGGAATCATCACATTATGATGAGAGGAACCTTTGCAAATATCCGTATAAAAAATGAACTTGTCCCTGGAGTTGAGGGAGGATATACAAAACATCTTCCAACTGGTGAACAGATGTCTATTTACGATGCGGCAATGAAGTATAAAGACGCTGGCACTGAACTAGTTATTATTGCAGGTAAGGAATATGGAACAGGATCTTCTAGAGACTGGGCCGCAAAAGGAACGAACCTACAGGGTGTAAAGGCCGTAATAACTGAATCATTTGAGAGAATTCATAGATCAAACCTTATTGGTATGGGTGTTCTTCCTCTTCAATTTCCAGATGGTGTAACTAGACACACTCTAGGACTTACAGGAGCTGAGAAGATTTCAATTAAGTCCACAGATGGAAAGCTTTCTCCAAAACAGAAGTTTGAAATGCTTATTGCTAAAGCAGATGGTTCGACGGAGAGTGTTATGCTTGATTCGAGAGTAGATACTGTCGATGAGCTAAATTACTTTAAAAATGGCGGTATTTTACAATATGTTCTTAGAAACCTAAATTCATAGATAAAATTAAGGGTCCATTTGGGCCCTTTTTTTATTTAATCCTAGCTACTTAAGTACTTTTACACTCCTTTTACAATCAATATACATAACTCTTGATACTCTTAACTTGTCCTTACACACGGAGGCTGGGCATCATGAAGTTTAAAAATATAGATTGGGTTAATACATTATTTCTAATTCTTACTCCACTAACGGCGATAGGCCTTACTGCATTACATATTTATAGAGACGGTTTTATGCCTTCGATTTTTATTGCAGCTTTAGTTTTGGCATGCTTTTGTGGAGCATCAATTACTATTGGTTACCATAGATTATTCTCTCATAGAACTTTTGAGGCATCTGCCCCAGTTAAGTTATTTCTACTGATTTTTGGAGCAGCAGCTTTTCAAAACTCTTTATTAAAGTGGGGAAGTGATCATCGTGTACATCATAAATTCTGTGATACTGAAAAAGATCCATACAATATAAATAGAGGATTCTTTTGGGCACATATGGGATGGGTTATGTTTAGAGAGCCTTCTAAGTTTGCCGATCAGTTTCCAATGTCTAAAGACCTACTAAGAGATAAAATGGTCGTATGGCAACATAAGTACTACTTACAAATTGCTGTTTTAGCAGGTCTTATTCTCCCAGGAGTAGTAGGTTACTTTCTTGGAAGTACTCTAGGTGGATTTGCTGTAATAGGGTTTGCAAGAATCGTTGCTGTTCATCATTCAACTTTCTTTATCAATTCTCTATGTCATGTTCTAGGTTCTAAAACTTATTCAGATGATCACACTGCTAAGGATAGTCCTATAATGGCACTCTTCACATTTGGAGAAGGTTATCATAACTTTCACCACACATTTCAAGCGGACTATAGAAATGGTGTTAAGTGGTACCACTTTGATCCAAGTAAATGGACTATTTGGTCACTATCTAAAATCGGTATGGCGTCAAAGCTTAAGAGAGTTCCAGCACATACAATTAGAAATGCAAGAATCAAAATGCAACAAAAGAAATTCTCTGAAAGTAGTTCTGCTGAACTTATAGGAAGTCAGGGATAACTACTATTTGATTTGGGGTAGAAAGTCCTGAGCTGGCAAGTATACCCACAAATTCACCAGTGGTAGAGTCAATCTCCACTAAATGGTGATAAGTCGCATCCGCAGCTATAATGTTTCCATTCTCTAATTGTGCAACTCCTCTTGGAGATGGAAGAGTGGAAGAGTCGTTATAAGAGTAGCCCGCATCATTTAAACCTGAATCATAAAAAGCAATAGTATCTGTGCCACCTGACCAGGCCGTAACAATATTTCCATCATCTAACTCTGTACAACCGTAACCATCTGTTGTTCCTCCAATTCCTGAAGCTGTTGAGTCGTCCATAGTTCCATCGGACTGATAGGTTCTAACAACATCTCCGCCTCTGGCACAGACAATAAAGCCTCCGTCTGATTTGGCAAAAACATTTTCAACATTATTTATACCACCATTAATTGGAAATCCATCAGTAACTCTAACTCCATCAGTAGTAAATTTCTCAACGCCATTTGATTCAGCAATGAGAATACTTCCATCCACTAATTGGGTGACACCTCTTATACTTCCAGAGAGACTTGCACTTTGAATAATTGTGCGAGTAGATCCATCAATGGCCGAGATACCCATCACTCTATCTGATCCATCAACTGCAACCATAACCTCTAGGGTATCGTGCTTCCAGCCTACACCGTATGGAACTTCTGCATTATTTTGTACGTCGTAGAGAACTCTTTTAAAATCCCCATCACTTGAATAGAGAACAACTGAATCGTTGGTTATATTTGATACAACAATATCCCCAGGAGTCACAACAAAACTAGATGTTGTTGGAATGGGATCCTGATTACAAGAGAGTAAAAGAACTGTTGTTAGTAGAGTAAAAAGGTTTTTTTTGAACTTAGACATAGGGCTTCCTTTGATCATCCTCAGTTCATAGTATCAATTTTTAGTGGGTTAAATGTACTACCGGAAAACTCTTCCTTAAGGAATCTTGAGGAATAAATTGCTACAATCAAATAAGTTGAGGAGTCGTACTTGCACCAAAAGTATCTGATAAAAACATTTATAGCATTCCTAATTAGCTTTAATACTAGTGCTTTTACCTATGTTGGTGTGGCCGGGAATTATTCGAAAGTTAGTTATGAACCAATGGAGCAGTATCAAGTAAAGCCAACTGGGACAGGATTAGGCTATATGCTTGGCTTTAGAAGTGGCTTCCTAGCTCTTGAATTTTCCTATGTTGGAGTGAGTGCAAGTGGCGATATTATTCACGACAGTGTATCTAATAAGATTCTCCATGATCAAAAGACTTATGGAGTAAATATGAATCTCTTTCTAAATAAGAGACTCTATTTTAAATTTGGCTATGGAGTCTATAAATTAGACCATACTCTTGAAACAGATGTAGCTTCACACACAAGAGATGCAATTGCTAATACCTATGGATTCAAAAATGAGAGTCACGGTGGGCTATCTTATGGTCTAGGCTTTAATTTCTTTAAGGTGAATAAAGGTTTTAATCTCTATACTTCAATCGATAGATATCAATTTGATAGTGAGGGAGTGACAACGACTGTCCAACTAGGCATAAAATATATTTTTAAGCTAGGCTTTCAGTCGTTGATAGGAAGATAACTATTCTAGTAAACTTCTTAACATCCAAGCTGTTTTTTCATGGTATTCAATTCTTGCACTGAGAAGAGAAAGAGTACCTTCATCGTTTCCACCATCTAAAATTGGAAGAATATTTTTTGATGTATTTACTACTTGCTCATGACCTTTTAATAATCCAAGAATCATTTCATTTGCGCTAGGTGAAGAATCATCTTCTTTAATACTAGAAAGTTCAGCAAATTCTTTATATGTACCAGGAGCTTTAACTCCTAAGATTCTAATTCTTTCAGCAATCTCATCAACAGCTAGTGCTAATTCGTTATATTGAGTTTCAAACATTGCATGTAGAGTATTAAACATTGGACCTGTTACATTCCAGTGGTAGTTGTGAGTTTTTAAATAAAGAGTATAGCTATCAGCCAGTAGGTGACTTAAACCCTTAGCTGTTTCAACTCTCTTACCTTCTTCAATTCCAATATTAATGTTCATAACAAACTCCTTTTAGTTGTTCTATGGATATTATTATGACGAGATTTTTCCGAAGGGTCAATTTGGCAAAACCTAATAGGACATAGATAGAATCTATGATTCTTTGCGTTCTTGATAAAGTCTTGAAAGAAGAGAGTTTTGCTCCATGAGGAGTTGGGAGAGTTTCTTTTGCTGAGATGAGTCGCAGCTATTATCTCTTCTTATGAGTTCGGCCCTAGTAATTGATTTAGAGGTTGCGATAAATTTTTCATAAAATGAAGATGTGGTTTTATCAACTGAGTCTGTTTCTTTTTCTAATTTCATAATGGCGTAAGAGCAGTCATTGAATTTCTTCAAGTCTCTCTCGAGCATACTAAGTTCTATTTG